>JBOHRQ010000020.1:0-36799 GCA_050732875.1 Gemmatimonadota bacterium
CTCGACCGCGATCTGCTGCTCGCCGGCGCCTTCTGCCATGACCTTGGAAAAGTGCGCGAGCTGGCGGTCGAGCCCGGCTTTCCGTACACCGAAGAGGGCCAGCTCGTGGGCCACATCGTGCTGGGCTACGAAATGGTGCGTGACCGGGCGCGGGAGACCGGGCTCACGACCGAGCGCGCGATCGACCTGGGGCACCTGGTCCTGAGCCACCAGGGAGAGCTCGAGTGGGGGAGTCCGGTCGAGCCCCGGACCTTGGAGGCGCTGGTCCTCCACTTCCTCGACAACCTCGATTCCAAGGTGGCCGCGGCGCGGCCGCACCTGGCGGACATCGAGAGCGGCCGCACGGCTTACGTGCGTTCGCTCGGACGCGCGCTGTTCCGGCGCGGCGTGCGCGACGCCGGCCCGGACGCGCAGGAGGGCGGCGAGCCGCCGGCCCGCACGGGCGGCGGGCCGAACGGGGAAGCCGAGACGCCGTCTCTGTTCGACCCTTGATCAGGCGCGGTCGCGGGGCCTGGGGTGCGCTTTCGGGTAGCCGTAGCGCAGGAGCAAGGGCCACGTCAGCGCGAGCGTCGACAGGCGGTCTTTGCGCGGCATATCCGTCGCCCACTTGTGGTCCTGGTAGATGCTCACCGGACCGGGCGGGAATCGGGACGGCGAGCCGTCGTGGATCGGCTGCGTCAGACGCAGGGTGAGGCCGTCTACGAGGGCGTCGATGTCGCGCTCCTCTCCGATGAAGCGCAGGATCTCCTCCAGGTGGGCTTTTGGCTCCCCGGCGAAGTCCTCGTACCGGATTCTCAGATAGCGCGCGCGACGCGATCGAATGCCGAGGAGGTACTCGGTCTTCAGGTTGATGAGCATCCAGTAGCGCGCGATCACCGCTGTCTCGGCTCGGTCCGGGTGCTCGTGGCGCCGCCTGGAGAAGGCAACGGCCCGAGAGTCCCGGACGACATGCAGAACGAACGTCTCGCAGTCCGGCACACGCCCGACCGCGTACGCGTGTGCGGGCTGCTTGGAGTTGTCGACGATGACGTCGCAGCCGGAGATCCGCCGGACACGTCGATACACGTCCGCGAGGACGGGGGCATATCGGTCGGACGCCTCGTCCAGGGCGTCGTGGTTCTCGCGCCACAGGTCGAGACGACGGAGGATGGGCTGCTTCAGGAGATCTTGCCTGGCCGCCTCTACGGCCCGGACCTTCCCGGGGTCCAGAAGATCGGGCTCGAGGACCCGGCTCCAGAATGGACAGTCCCCGAACGGCCTGGCGCAGGTGCAGAGCCGATGCTCGAGGATATGGGTCCAGTGATTCGTCAGCTCGCCGATCGAGACGAACCCCTCCAGATGTCCCAGCACCCGGGCCAGAATCGTGGTCCCGCTGCGACCGGCGCCGGTGATGTGGAGAACCTTGAAGGGCATCGTCATCCTCATCCTCGAGCGGGCCTGAAACCGGTCACCAAGCTATTGAGCGGGCCCGAGGCGGTCGAGCTTCTGGCCGGGCCGCGCCATCGAGCCTAGACTCGCGCTCCCGCATGACGGATTCCCGATACGACGTCGTCATCGTCGGCAGCGGACCCGGCGGTTACGTGGCCGCCATCCGTGCCGGGCAGCTCGGGCTCGCGACCGCCCTGGTCGAGAAGGACCCTTTCCTGGGCGGCACCTGCCTGCATCGCGGGTGCATCCCCACCAAGGCCCTGCTCGAGAACGCCTCCCGCTACCAGGACATCCTGCACGCGGCCGAGTTCGGCCTCTCGGTGGGCGGGGTCGAGATCGACTGGGGACGGATCCAGGGCCGCAAGGCCGGGGTGGTGAAGCAGCTCGCCGGCGGCGTGGCCGGTCTCCTCAAGAAGCACGGCGTCGAGGTTTTCCGGGGCTGGGGGCGTCTCGTGGACGCCCGCACGGTGGCCGTCCACGAGGCGGTCGAAGGCGACGAGCCGGTGGGTCCGCCGGTCCGGGAGCTCTCCACCCGCAACGTGATCCTGGCGACCGGATCGGTGCCCCGCGAGATCCCGGTGGCGGCGTTCGACGGCGAGCGGATCCTGAGCTCGGATCACATCCTGGAGCTGGAGGCGATCCCCGAGTCGCTGGTCGTGGTCGGGGCGGGCGCCGTCGGCGTCGAGTTCGCATCGATCTTCGCGCGCTTCGGAAGCCAGGTAACGCTGGTCGAGGCGCTGCCGCAGATCCTGCCGATCGAGGACCACGAGGTGTCCGTCGAGCTCGAGCGCTCGTTCCGGAAGCAGGGGATCGACGTGCGGACCGGCACGACGCTCGTGGGCGTCGAGCCGATCTCGGGCGGGGTCGACGTGATGCTTGGGGAAAGTGGCGGATCGGTGCTGGCCGAGCGCATGCTCATCGCGGTCGGCCGCGCGCCGGTGAGCCGCGGGATCGGGCTCGAGAACGTTGGCGCGGAGATCCAGAACGGCTACGTGGTCGTGGACGAATACTGCGAGACGGCCGAGCCCGGCGTCCACGCGATCGGCGATCTGGTGCCGACGCCCTGGCTCGCGCACGTGGCCTCGATGGAGGGGGTGATGGTCGTCGAGCGGATCGCGGGCCGCGACGTCCGCCCCGTGCCGTACAGGGAGACGCCGAACTGTACCTATTGCGAGCCCGAGGTGGCGAGCGCGGGGCTGACCGAACGGGCGGCCAGGGAAGAGGGAAGGGAGGTCCGCGTCGGGAAGTTCCCGTTCATGGCTAGCGGGCGGGCGAAGATCGCGGGCCACACCGAGGGCTTCGTGAAAATCGTCGCCGACACCCGATATGACGAGGTCCTGGGCGTCCACATCATCGGCTACAAGGCGACCGAGCTGATCGCCGAGGCAGGCGCGGCATTGCGCCTGGAGGCCACCGTCCAGGAGCTGATCCACACCATCCATGCGCATCCGACGCTGTCGGAGAGCATCCACGAGGCCGCCCACGCCGTCCACGGAGCGGCGATTCACTACTGACCCGCCGTGGACTGGAGATACGTCGCCTTCACGGTCGTCCTCGCGGCCGAGATCTTCCTGCTGGTCGCGCTGCTGGTTTCGATCCGTCGGCCGCGGCGCCGGATCTGGCCGCCCCCGGGCCAGCGGACCTGGCAGTTCTGGACGGTCTGGATCGCCACTGCGGCGGCGTTCCTGGGATCGGTCGCGCTGGCCTTCCTGGACCATGACACGTTCCTGTTCGACCACCTGGCGTGGAAGTGGATCGGCGGCACGCTCATCGTGGTCGGCACCGCCCTCGCCGACTGGGGGGTTCGCACGCTGACCAGCCGGACCTCGCGGGGGTTGGTCGGCGAGTTCCACTGGCGGGGGCCCTACCGCTGGACGCGGAACCCGCAGTACCTCGGGCACATCGCGGTCGTCCTGGGCGTGATGCTGGCCTTCGACTCGGCGCTGGTCGTGGTCACCGGACTGCTCGGGATCGCCTGCCTGCTGCTCACGCCGATCGCCGAGGAGCCGTGGCTCGCCGAGCGATATGGCGAGGAATACCAGGAGTATCTCCGCACGGTGCCGCGCTTCCTGGGCCGGAGAGGCCGCCGTTGACCGGGATTGCCAAGGTACCGCCAGCACCCCGGGCAACAGGCAGGGTGATTCCAACCCGATCGACAGCTCGGGTGTTTGAGGGCAGCCCATGAGGATCCTGATAGTCGCTTCGCTCGCCCTGGCGCTCGCGGTCGGATGCGCTGGTGACACAGGTCTGGGGATTCGCCAGGGCCCCGGCCGTGCCGAGCGCACGGTCGATCCGGGCGCTGCGTTCGAGATTCGCGTCGGAGAGACCGTCCTCGTTGCGGGCACGCACGTCCTCATCTTCTTCGACCGCGTCCTCGAGGACTCCCGGTGCCCGACCGGGGTCGAATGCCCGTGGGAGGGGAACGCCGGCGCACGCTTCGAGCTCTCGCTCGACAATGCCGAGCTGGCGCCGCAGCCGGTCGTCCTCAACACGACCCTGGCGCCGCGCGAAGCCGGGAGGTTCGACCTGAGATTCCGAATCACGACTCTCCGGCCTTACCCGGACTACTCGGGGCCTCCCATCGACCCGGCGGATTACGTTGCCGAGCTCGAGATCAGCCGGCCGTAAGCACCTTCTCCTTGAGGAACATGACGCTGGCGTAGAACAGGAAGTCCTGGTTCGGCTTCTTCGCGAAGCCGTGGCCTTCATCGCGGGCCATCAGGTACCAGACCGTGGTCCCGTTGTCGCGGACCTTCTCCACCATCTGCTCGGCCTCGCTCAAGGGAACGCGCGGATCGTTACCGCCCTGGACGACGAACATCGGCACGGTGATCCCGTCGGCCATGGCGAGGGGCGCGATCCGCTCGAGAAAGGCGCGCATCTCGGGATCCCGCTCGTCCCCGTACTCCGCGCGCCGGAGATCGCGCCGGTAGCCCTGGGTGTTCTCCAGGAAGGTGACGAGGCTGGACATCCCGACGATCGGCATCGCCGCCCGGATCCGGTCGCTGTAGCGGGTCGCGATCGCGAACGTCATGTGACCCCCGTACGATCCGCCGGTCACCACGACGCGGCCGGCGTCGAGGTCGGGGCGCGTGGCGATCCAGTCCAGCAGGGTCGCGATGTCCTGGTAGGAGTCCACGCGCAGCTCGCCGTTGTCGAGCTGGAGAAATGACTTCCCGTAGCCGGCCGAGCCGCGCACGTTGGGGAACACGATCGCGAAGCCCAGCTCGTTGATGAAATAGTTGTCGCGACCCAGAAACCGGGGGCGGGCCTGAGACTCCGGACCGCCATGGATGTCCACGATCACCGGGCGCGGCCCGGGGAAGCGGTCCGCCGGCGGCTTGTAGAGGAAGGCGGACAGGTTGAGCGAGTCGAAGCTCTCCCAGTGGATGAGCTCGGGCTCGGCAAAGGACGAGGTGTCGAGGCCCCCTGTTTCGCTGAAGGTCCAGCGCTGGACGCGTCCCGACTCGACATCGAGGGAGTAAACGTCGGACGGGCTCCTCGCCGACGAGATCGTGAAGCCGAGGAGCTCGCCGGCGGGATGCCATTCGAGCCCCGAGATTACCCCGGTCGGCAGGTCCGGGAGCGGGATCTCCTCACCGGAGCCGAGGTCGAGCAGGTGGAGCACGCTGATCCCGTCCTCGTTCGTCACGAACGCGATCGTCCCGCCATCCGGCGACAGCTCGAAGCCGTCGACGTCCCAGTCGATGTGCGAGGTCAAGGTCCGATGGGCGCCGGTGGCCAGGTCGATGTGGACGATGCGCTGGAACTCGGAGCCCCGGTCGGTCGTCGCGTAGAGGCCGCGGCCGTCGGGGGCGAAGCGGATGTTGCCGTAGGCGATCTTCTCGGGCCCGCCCTTCGGGGTTACCAGCGTCCGCTCCCCGCTCGCGACGTCGACCAGCCACACGTAGCTCTCGTTGATCGAGACGTACTCGAGGACCGCGAGCGCGGAATCGTCGGGCGACCAGTCGGAGACGAACCAGCCTCCGCCCTCCAGCTGGACCACGATGCGGTCGGTGGTGGGATCGCGAGGATCGACGACCCAGATGTCGACATCGCTCCCGGTCCGCCGGGTCGAGCCGTAGGCCACCCGGCTCCCGTCGTTCGACCATTCGGGACCGATGTTCCTGGAGCGGCCGTCGGTCAGGAGCGTCTCCTCGCCGGTCTTCATGTCGTAGCGATACAGCTGATAGAACTCGCTCCCGCCCACGTCGCGAGCGAAGACGAAGAAATTGGCCGTGTCGGGCTCGAACTCACCGCCCAGCGCGCGCTCGTCGGCGAAGGTGAGCTGGCGGCGCGCCCCGCCAGGCTGCGTGACCAGGTGGATCTGGACCGTTTCGCCGAAGCGGGTCCCGATCAGCATCTCGGGGCGCGTGGGATGCCAGCCCCGGAGACTTGCCGAGCGGAACTCGGTGTAGCGGTCGACGCGATCGGCGAGGGAATCCGGGATCGGGGGGATGCCTTCCACGACCAGGTTCTCGCCCGGGGCGACCGTCGTCGTCGCCGCGATCTCCTGGCCAGCGGCGACGCCCGTCCAGGCGATGACGGCGATCAGGGACAGGGTCGTTCGCAAGGAAACCTTCCGCATGCACACCTCCTGGTCACGGGTCATGACCGCTCGAGGATCATGGCCGCCGCCGTCGCCCCGGCGCCACAGATCGAGACGAGCCCGTAGCGAGCGTCCCTCCGCGCCAGCTCGTTGGCCAGCGTGGTGGCGATCCGGGCGCCGGTCGCCGCGAACGGGTGCCCCAAGGCGATCGAACCGCCGAGCCGGTTCAGCTTCTCTTCCGGAACGGTGCCGATGGCCGGCTCCTTCCAGCCCCGCTCCCATGCCTTCAGGTTGCAGGCGATCTGGCCGGCGAACGCCTCGTGCATCTCGACCAGATCCATCCGATCGAGCGAAAGACCTGTCCTCGCGAGGAGGCGCGGCACGGCGAGGGCGGGCGCCATGAGGAGGCCGTCGCTCGGGGAGAGGCCCGCAAACTCGAAGTCCAGCACGAACGCGAGCGGCTCCCGTCCCTCCCGCTGCGCCCGCTCCTCCGACATGAGGAGGATGCCCGATGCTCCGTCGGTCAGCGGGCTAGAGTTGCCGGCGGTGATGGTTCCCGATGGCGAGCGATCGAAGACCGGCGGCAGCGCGGCGAGCCTCTCCATCGAGGTGTCCGGCCGCACGAGCGTGTCGCGGTCGATCCCGTCGAGCGGGACGATCTCCGCGGTCAGCTGGCCGCCCAGGGTCGCCGCATGGGCGTTCATGTGGCTCCGGTAGGCGATCAGGTCCTGGGTCTCGCGGCCGATCTCCCACTCCTTGACCATGATCTCGCAGTGTTCTCCCATCGAGAGCCCGGTCGAGGGTTCGGCGAAGCCCGGGTCGGCGGGAAGGAAGTCCCACGGGCGTGCGCCCAGCAGGGCCTTGAGCTTGCCGGTCGCGCTCTTCGCGCGGGATGCGTCGAGGAGGGCCCGCCGCGCTCGCTCCCCGTACTGGACCGCGGGGTTCGACATCGACTCGACCCCGCCCGCGATCCCGACCTCGGCCCGTCCCTCGGCGATCGCGGACCCGACCACCGCCATGGCCGAGATCCCGGAGATGCAGTTGTCGGTCACCGTGAGCGCGCGCACCGATTCGGGAAGCCGGCTCTCGAGGACGATCTCGCGCGCCACGTGCGGGATCTCGGGATCGACGAGGACGATCCCGTAGGCGAGGCTCTCGATGCCGGCCGGGTCCACGTTCAGGCGATCGAGCAGGCCTTCCACCGCGTGGAGGGCGAGATCGAGTGGCCGGTGCCGGCGAAAGGCGGTTCCGGCTTTCACGAAGGGCGTTCGGACGCCGCCCATGACGGCGATGCGGTGAGCGTTCGCGGTCGATCGATGCACGGAGGCTCCTCGTGGTTGGCGGCCGGCTCAAGCTCTACCGGCCGGGGCCCGGCGTCAAATCGGAACGCGAGGGCTCGGTCTTTCGATATATTCACGCCGTGCGAGATCCTTTGCCATCTGACGGCGACCACGCTCCGGAGACCTTCCGCGTCCGCTTCGAGACCTCGAGCGGAGATTTCGTGGCGGAGGTCCACCGTCGCTGGGCGCCGCACGGCGCCGACCGCTTCCACCAGCTCGTGAGAGCCGGCTACTTCGACGGCACCCGGTTTTTCCGTGTCCTGGACGGGTTCGTGGCGCAGTTCGGGATCCACGGGGATCCGATGCTGAACGCCCAATGGCGCCGCCGCACCATTCCCGACGACCCGGTCGTCGAATCCAACACGCGGGGACGCGTGACGTTCGCCATGGCCGGCCCCGGCAGCCGGACGACCCAGCTCTTCATCAACTACCGCAACAACTCCGGGCTCGACGGGATGGGCTTCGCGCCGATCGCCGAGATCGTGGAAGGCATGGACGCGGTGGACCGGCTCCATGCGGCCTACGGCGAGGGGGCGCCGCGCGGTCGTGGTCCGGATCAGGGAAGAATCCAGCGCGAGGGCAACGCCTACCTCGACCACGAGTTCCCACGGCTGGATTCGATCCACCGCGCGGCGCTGGTCGGTCCCCCGTAAGCGTCGCCCGGCAGGTGGCCGCGCGTCGCGTCCTCATGGTCGATCCGGTGGGCTTCCGGGCGAATCCCGACACCGCCGACGACAACGTCTTCCAGAAGCCGGGGGGGATCGCCGTCGATCCCGCCGTGGAGACGGCCGCGAGGTCCGAGTTCGACGCGCTCAGAGCGGCGCTCGAGAGCCGGGGAATCGAAGTCGACGTTCATGTCCCGGCCAACGCCGGCACCCCGGACGCCGTTTTTCCCAACAACTGGTTCTCGACCGCGCGAGGCGGGACGCTCGTCCTCTATCCGATGCGCGCAGCGACGCGTCGCGGTGAGCGGAGGCCCGAGCTCGTCGCCTGGCTGAGCGAGCGGTACCCGGAGGTCGTCGATCTCACCGGACCCGAGACGAGGGGTCGATATCTCGAAGGGACCGGCAGTCTGGTGATTGACGAACCGGGCCGAATCGTTTATGCAAGTGGGTCCCGGCGCACCGATCCCATGCTGGTCGTCGAATGGGCGGAGCGCTTCGACTACGCGCCGGTTATCTTCGCCGCCCGCGACCGGGACGGCCGCGAGGTCTACCATACCAACGTCGTGATGGGCATCGGGACGGACTGGGCCGTCCTGTGCGATGAGGCAATCCGGTTGCCCGACGAGCGCGATCGCGTGCGCAGCTCGCTGGCGGAGACGGATCACGAGGTCGTCGCGATCACGCTCGATCAGATGCACGACTTCTGCGGCAACGTCCTCGAGCTCGAGAACAGAGAGGGGAAGCGGTTCGTGGTCATGTCCGACCGGGCGCAGCGTTCGTTCCGGTCCGACCAGCTCGGTACGCTGGCCGGGCACGCCGAGCCACTTCACGTCGACCTGACCACCATCGAGACGCACGGCGGCGGGAGCGCCCGCTGCATGCTCGCCGAACTCCACTGAGGGAGAAGGGATGGAGACTTTCGAGAGAATCGTGGCTACGCTGACCAGCTGGGTCTGGGACACCGGATTCACGATCCAGGGTGAAACCCTTCCCCTGGTCGTGGTCGCCCTGATCGGCACGGGGGTGTACTTGACCTTCTATCTGGGGTTCATCCAGGTACGCCGCTTCTTTCATGGGGTCGCGGTCACCAGCGGCAAGTACGACGACCCAGACGAGCCGGGAGACGTGTCCCACTTCCAGGCCCTATGCACGGCCCTCAGCGCGACGGTCGGGATCGGCAACATCGCCGGGGTGGCGATCGCCATCCATATGGGTGGGCCCGGGGCCATGTTCTGGATGATGGTCTGCGGGTTCCTCGGGATGGCCACCAAGTACACCGAGGTGACGCTCGCCCAGCGGTACCGCTCGGTGACGGGTCCCGACTACGACGCTCACAAGTGGGAGGGCACCGTGGCCGGCGGCCCCATGTACTACATCGAGCGCGGGCTGGGCCCGAAGTGGAAGCCGATGGCGATCTTCTTCGCCATCATGCTCGGGACGACCGCGTTCATGACCGGCAACGCGATCCAGGCCAACACGGTAGCCGACTCGGTGCAGACGACCTTCGGAATCCCCGTCTGGATCACGGGCCTCGTGACCGCTACGGTCGTCCTCCTGGTCATCGTCGGCGGGATTACGAGGATCGGCAGGGTGACGGGGATCCTCTCGCCCGTCATGGCGGCCATCTACGTGACCGGCGCGCTCTTCATCCTGGCCGTCAACTGGCGGGATGTGCCGGGCGCCATCGGTCTGGTCCTGACCGAGGCCTTCAACCCCACCGCCGGAATCGCGGGGACCGGGATGGGGATCTTCCTGGTCACCATGATGTGGGGCGTCCGGCGCGGGCTCTTCTCGAACGAGGCCGGCCAGGGCTCGGCGCCGATCGCCCACGCTGCCGCCAAGACCGACGAGCCGGTCTCCGAAGGTGTGGTGGCGCTGCTCGAGCCGTTCATCGACACGATCGTGATCTGCGCCCTGACGGCCCTGGTCATCATCACTACCGGCGTCTGGGACGACACGGTCACCACCCAGATCACGCTCTCCGGCGGCGACCTGTCGTACGTGACCGCGACGGATGAGGGCGGGTTCCGCCGCCTCGGTGCCTTGCCCTCGGATGAGATCCGGTTCGAGGGAGGGCAGCCGGTCTCGTCCGCGGCGGGGGATCCGCGGATCGCCTGGCACGAGGTGGCTCTCGGGGAGCTCTATCTGGACAGCGAGCGCACTCAGCCGTTCACGGGCTCCATCGACCCGGTCCGGGGGATCGCCACTTCCACGGCGGGGGAGGCCTACACCTCGCTCTGGGGGCCCGCGGTGGAGAGCGGCGCCCCCTTGACCATGCTCGGCTTCCAGCATGGACTGCCCGGTACATGGGGCGATCTGGTCGTCCTGATCAGCGTGATCCTCTTCGCCGTCTCGACCGCGATCTCGTGGTCCTACTATGGGGACCGCTGCGCCTACTATCTGCTCGGCAGGAAGGCCCTGCTGCCGTACAAGTTGGTCTACGTGGCCATGCACTTCATCGGCGCGGTGGTGCCGCTGGCCTCGATCTGGGCGCTGGGGGACGTCTTCCTCGGGATCGTGATCCTGCCCAACCTGCTGGCACTGATCCTCCTGTCCCCGCAGGTGAAGGAGATGACCCGCTCCTACTTCGAGCGCGAGCCGTGGCGCGAGAACTACGAGGCGCACAAGCGGGCGGTGGAAGGCAGCCGGGCCGGGAAGGAGAGAGGTTGAGGGTTCAGGCGGGGTTGGTCCGGATCGGGATCGTCGTGCTCTCGGCCTTCGTCTCCCTCGCCGCCGGTTGCCCGTTCCGGCAGTCCGAGCGGACTCCAGAAGCGGAGGCCTGGACGGAGGAAGTGTTCCTCCGGGTGGGGGAGAGCGCGGAGGCCGATGGCGGGCAGCTCGTCGTCACGGTCGTGACGGTCGACGCCGGCAGCCGGCTCGGAACCGTGACCGTGCGGCTCGCTGGCGCGGACGGGCGCTCGACCGAGGAGGCGATCGACGTGGTGCGGAACACGCTGCTCTCCGAGGCCGTCCACCTGGAACCCTACGCCGTGCGGGTGATGGGCTATCCGGGTGTCGATTCCGCCCGGCTCCAGGTGACACGGGAGCCGGGCGAGGGCCAGCCCTAGAAGCGCCGCCTTCATGGACGGTCTCGACCGACTGCGGTAGATTTCCTGTCCGGATCCTTCACGGCGCCTCCGGCCGAAGGCGCATCTCTTTGTTCCCGTCCAGTACGACACACGCGATCCTATGACGACGCCCGAGCGCATCCGAAACCTGGCGATCATCGCCCACATCGATCACGGCAAGACGACGCTGATCGACGCCGTGTTCCGTGCAGCGCACGTCTTTCGCGACAACGCCGAGGTCGCCGAGCGCGTCATGGACTCCAATGACCTGGAGCGGGAGCGGGGAATCACGATCCGGTCCAAGCACTGCACCGTCGAGTGGGAGGGGCATCGGATCAACATCGTGGACACCCCCGGCCATGCCGATTTTTCCGGCGAGGTCGAGCGGGTCCTGTCGATGGTCGACGGGGCGCTGCTGCTAGTGGATGCGAACGAGGGGCCGATGCCCCAGACGCGTTACGTCCTCATGCGGGCGCTGAAGCTGGGGCTCAAGCCGATCGTCGTCCTCAACAAGGTGGATCGGGCGAATGCCCGCCCCGAGCAAGCGCTCCACGACACCTTCGACCTCTTTCTCGAGCTCGGCGCCACCGACGAGCAGGCGGACTTCCCGGTCCTGTACGGCTCGGGGCTCGACGGGTGGTTCGTTCACGATCTCGAGGCGGGCGACCGGCGCGGCATGGCGCCTCTGTTCGAGACCATCATCCAGCAGGTCCCGGCGCCGGTGGTCGCGACGAGCGAGCCTTTTCTCATGCAGGTCTCCACGCTCGCCTGGAGCGACTACCTGGGCAGGATCGGCTGCGGCCGGGTTCTCCAGGGCGAGCACGCGGTGGGGGATCCGCTCACGCGGACCACGGCGGAGTGGGAGGATCCCGATCGGACGTCCTTCAGGGTGAGCGGCAGCGAATCCGGTCGCTCCTCCCGGCTGTGGGTGACGCGGGGCGTCGAGCGCGAAGAGGTCGATTCGGTCGGGGCCGGGGACATCGTGTGGATCGCCGGGTTCGAGGACCTGCGGGTGGGCGACACGCTAGGCCACCCCGATCTCGAGGCGCCGGCTCTGCCGCCCCTCGATATCGAGGAGCCGACGGTCTCCATGCTCTTCCTCGTCAACGGCGGGCCGCTCGCGGGAAGCGAGGGAAAGGCGGTCACGCTGCGCCAGATCCGCGACCGGCTGGAACGCGAGGCGCGCGTCAACGTGGCCCTGCGAGTCGAGGACATCGGACGAGCGGACGGCCTCAAGGTGTCTGGCCGTGGCGAGCTCCACCTGGCGATCCTGATCGAGGAGATGCGGCGGGAGGGGATCGAGCTGTGCGTGTCGCGGCCGGAGGTGATCCTCCGTGAAGCTCCCGATGGCGCTGTGCTGGAGCCGATCGAGGACCTGCTGATCGACATCCCCGAAGAGAATCAGGGCGTGGTCTACGAGAAGCTGGCCCGCCGGCGGGCCGAGCTGGTCGGGGTGCACAATGCCGGAACCGGGCTCGTCCGGCTCGCGTTCACGATCCCCACGCGCGGTCTGATCGGCTACCGCTCCGAGTTCCTGACCGACACGCGGGGGCTGGGGATCCTGACCAGCCGTTTCCGCGCCTTCGAGCCGTGGCGCGGAGAGGTGGAGCATCGCGACCGCGGTGCGATGATCTCGCTGGATTCGGGCACGGCGACGTCGTTCGCGCTGGAGAACCTCCAGCAGCGGGGGACGCTCTTCGTCCAGCCCATGGACCGCATCTACGCCGGGATGATCGTCGGCGAGAGCGCGCGCCCGGGCGATCTTCCCTGCAACCCGACCAAGCGGAAGCACGTCACCAACCACCGCTCCTCGACGCGGGACGTCGATACCGGGCTCAAGGCGCCCCGCGAGCTCACGCTCGATCTCGCGCTCGAGTGGATCGCCGGCGACGAGCTGGTCGAGGTCACCCCCCGGTCGGTGCGGGTCCGGAAGGCGATCCTCGACGCCATCGAACGCAGGCGGGCGGATCGGCGCCAGGAGGCCCTGGCGGCGCGATAGTTCGTCGGCCGGCGTGGGCCCCGACGGCGCGCCGATCCCGCCCTCGCCGGGATCGGCCGGCCGTCCTAGTTTGTCACCGATCATGACCGAACCCATCCTCCCCCCCCGAGGCTCCGGCGAGCCCATGACCGACGTAGTCGCCGCGGCCACTCTCGAAGCTCCCGAGATCGTCCCGCCGGACGACCTCGAGATCGAGCGTGCCCAGCACCTCGATCTCTACTGGTACATGCTGCTCAACCGCCGGCTCGAGGAGCGCCTCGTGAACCTCTACCGGCAGGGGAAGGTGGTGGGGGGCGTCTATCGCTCGCTGGGCCAGGAGGCGGAGTCGGTCGGCACCGCCTACGCGCTCGAGAAGAACGACTTCGTCAGCCCTCTCATCCGGAACCTGGGATCGATCCTTGTCAAGGGCGCGGAGCCGGTCGACATCCTGAAGCAGTACATGGCCAAGGCCACCGGCCCCTCGCGCGGGCGGGACCTCAACATCCACTTCGGCGATCTGGGGAAGGGCTTCATCGGCCCCGTCTCCATGCTCGGCGACATGATCCCGGTCATGGCCGGGGTCGCCCTCGCCTCGCGCATGAAGGGGGAGGACAGAGTCTGCCTGGTGTATATAGGGGACGGCGGCTTCTCGACCGGCGCCTCCCACGAGGGATGGAACTTCGTGTGCGCCCAGCGCCTGCCGGTCGTTCTCGTTGCGGAGGACAACTGTTACGCCTATTCGACGCCAACCGAGAAGCAGATGGGAAACCGCGACATGGTCGATCGAGCCGCGGGCTATGGCTGCGCCGGGGAGCAGGTGGACGGGAACGACGTCCTCCAGTCCTACGCGGCGGCGCGCCGGGCGGTCAACCGGGCCCGACGGGGCGACGGCCCGACCTTGATCGAGGTCAAAACGTATCGCCGGAAGGGCCACGCCGAGCACGACGACCAGCGCTACGTGCCGAAGGAGGAGCTGGAAGCCTGGGAGGCCCGGGACCCGGTCGACCGCTACCGGCGGTTCCTGTCGCGGGAGGGCTTCCTGACCGAGGAGCAGATCGAGCGGATCGATGCCCGTGTCGGCGAGAAGCTGGACGAGGCGCTGGCCGAGGCCGAGGCCGCACCCATGCCCGACCCGCGGACGGCCCTGGACGGCGTCTGGGCCACGCCGCGCTGGAAGGCCGCGCATCCCAACTTCCACGACTTCGAAGAGGAAATCGTCCGGTGAGGCGAGCCTGGCCAGGGATTGCGGCCGCGGCGCTCGCGGTCTCGGCGGTCGTGATCGCGGCGCTCGTGGTGGCGGCTTGCAGCGCGACGGTCAGCCGCGAGGGCATCTCCAACGTGCCCGGCGAGGAAGTCTGGAAGACCGACCTCGATCTCGAGATCGGGGAGCGGGCGATCGTCGACAGCGGCCGGCTCGAGGTGACGCTGGTGAGTGTCGGCGTGAACGAGGCGGTTCTGCTCATCGGCGGGCAGAGCGGGACCCGCCAGGAGACGCTGCGGACGGGCCCGGGCGGAAGCCTCCAGTTCCCGCCCTACGAGATCCGGCTTCTTTCGACCGGAATCGACGACTCGGCGCGCCTCCAGATCCGCCGGCAATGGGGGCAGTACTGATGAGCGCGCCGGGCCGCGGTGGCGAGACCACCTATCTCGAAGCTATCCGCCAGGGGATCTGGGAGGAGATGGAGAGCGACGACCGGGTTTTCGTCCTGGGCGAAGACGTCGGCGTCTACGGCGGGGCCTTCAAGGTGACCGACGGTTTCCTCGACCGCTTCGGCGAGGAGCGCGTCATCGACACGCCGATCAGCGAGGCCGCCATCGTGGGCGCCTCGGTGGGGGCTGCGATGATGGGCCTGAGGCCCGTCGCCGAGATGCAGTTCATCGACTTCATCTCGTGCGGTTTCGACCAGCTCACCAACGTTGCCTCCAAGAACCGCTACCGCTGGGGGGTCGGCGTGCCGATCGTGGTCCGGGGGCCGGCCGGTGGCGGGGTCCACGGCGGGCCCTTCCACTCGCTCCAGGCGGAATCGTACTTCGTCCACACGGCGGGGCTCAAGGTCGTCTGCCCGGCGACCCCCTACGACGCCAAGGGGCTCATCAAGGCCGCCATCCGTGACGACGACCCGGTCGTCTTCCAGGAGCACAAGTTCCTGTACCGCCGGATCAAGGAGGAGCTGCCCGCGGAGGAGTACCTGGTGCCGCTCGGTGAGGCCCGGATAGCCAGGCCTGGAACAGACTTGTCGATAATCACTTATGCCGCCATGCTTCATGTAGCGCTGGAGGCTTCGGAGGCGCTGGCCGAGGACGGGGTCGAGGTCGAGGTGGTGGACCTGCGGACTCTGGTTCCACTCGACGAGGAGACGGTCCTGACGTCGGTCGCGAAGACGGGGAAGGCGATCGTCCTCCACGAGGCGCCCCGGACGGGCGGCTTCGGCGGCGAGATCGCCGCCACCATCGCCGAGAAGGCGTTCGAGTACCTGGAGGCGCCGATCGTGCGGGTCACGGCCCCCGACACCCCGGTCCCCTACAGCCCGCCGCTCGAGGAACACTACCTCCCCGGCAGGGACGATGTCCTTCAGGCTAGCAGGAAGCTCCTCGCCTACTGACGCCTTCCCTGTAGAACGGATCATCCCGCCTTTTTGAGCCCGTCTCCAAACAGAATCCAGCTGCCTCAGGGCAACGGCGATCCGGGAACACCGATGTCGATCACGACGATGCCCGGGTCCGACGGCGGGAATCCGGGTGGAAGTACGGAGGCGGGGAGGGCGAAGTTGGCAACGAAGAGTCGCCGTCGGTCATCCCCGACGGTACCGAAGGCGGCGTTGACCGGCAGGACGAGACCGTTCGTCGCGTCGGCAACGTCCTCGAGATCGAGTCCGTCCGGGCTCACCTTCACGATCCTGTTCTGCCCGATCACCATGGCGTAGATCGTTCCGTGGACGTCCGGCACGATTCCATCGAGGGGTAGCAGTCGCTGATCCTGAACCAGGGTCTCCACCTCACCGGCGGTCCCGTCGGGATGGATGGGAATCGAAAGCAGAGCGCCGGTTTCGGTATTGGCCACGATCAACCTTCCCGGACCTCCACCGCCCGGCCGGAAAGCGATCCCGTTGGCACCGATCGGCACCCCCAGTCCGAGCGCGCCGTTTCCCGCCAGATCGGCGCTCTCGGCCCAGGGCTCGGCCCTCCCGCCCGGGGAAATCCGCCATACCGCGCCAACCATGGGCTCCCCGCTGCAGACGCGCGTCGACTCCGTAACGTAGAGGTTCCCGCGGTGGTCAAAAGCGAGCGCATTGGGCCAGCAGATGGCGGCGGATCCGGGTAGCCGCTCGAAGGCCGTGGTTCGGCCGTCGATCCGGTAGACGCCATGGGTGGCCGGGTCGAATGAGACCAGCGCAGCATAGACGTCCCCGCTGGCGATGATCGCCAGCCCCAGCAGGCCCGGCGGTCCTCCCGCCGGGATCGGAGTTGGAAGGAGCGTGGCGAACGTGCTCTCCATGCCATCGGGGCCAATACGCAGGATCTTGCCAAGCGGCGCCAACCCGACATAGAGACGCCCTTCGCTGTCGAACGCGATTCCCTCCGGGACCTCGCCAGCGGACAGATCGAAATCGATCGCATCCCATGTTCGTGCCACACGGGGAATCTCGGGATCGGGCGCGGTGGTGGTCAATTCGGACTCGCAGGCGAAGAGGCCCCCTGCCAGGGCCAGCGCCCTAAGTAGTGCTGATGCGCTCCATCGCATGTTCGTCTCCTCATTTCTCGATTCTGTTCTGGTTTTCAGGGCGCGTCTCGCGCACTAACGTGAGCAGGATAGGGGCGGGAGCCTCACGAAACTCTCACCAACCACTCGAGCGTCGCAGAGATCTTGGCCCCGGGGGAGCGCGATGATCCGATTCAGAGCTCTCGGAACGCCGGTTCTCGAGCGTGTGCAGGCGGGGAGGACGGTCCACCTTCATCTCCAGCCCAAGTCGCTGGCCCTTCTCGCCTGTCTCTGTCTCGAGGGATCGGATCGCCCGACGCGACGGGATCGGATCGTATTTCTCCTGTGGCCGGAACTCGGACAGAGCCGGGCACGCGCGGCCCTGAATCAGACGATCCACCGGCTACGCCAGCAGGTGGGATACGAAACGATCGTGAGCCTCGGGCAGGACGAGCTCAGCTTCGACCGGGGCCGGCTCTCGTGCGACGTCGTCGCGCTCGAGGAATGCTTGGAGGATGGTCGGGTCGATGAAGCCCTCGGAATCTACGCGGGCGACCTGCTGGAGGGATTCCATCTCTCCGGGAGCTCGGACTTCGAGCGCTGGCTGGCCGATCGTCGTGAGAGGCTCCGGGAGATGGTTGTTGGCGCGGCGATGGGGGTCGCCGCCGATATGGAGAAGGGAGAGGAACTTTCCCGGGGCATCGGGATGCTTTGTCGAGCGGTCGAGATCTCCCCCCTCGAGGAAGATGCGGTCCGGCGCCTCGTTCTCCTTCTCGACCAAGCCGGCGATTCGGCCGGGGCCGTGCGCGCGTACGAACGGTTCGCGGGGCAGCTCCAGGAAGAGTACGATCTCGTGCCATCCCCGGAGACCCGGTGGGCGGTCGCCTCCGTTCGGGCACGGATGACGCCGACCGCTCGTCCGAGCGTTTCCGAAAGTGCCCGGCCTGCCTCTATCGCTGTGCTCCCTTTCCGCAATCCGGCCGATCGACCCGATGCCGTCGTCTTCTGCGATGGCCTCGCGGAGGAAGTCCTGAGCGCGCTCGGTCGGGTCGAGCGGCTCCACGTAATCGCCCGGACCTCGGTGTTCCGTTTCAGGAGCGGAGAGGCCGATCCCGTGGAGATCGGCCGAAGGCTGGGGGTCGACTCCGTCCTCGAAGGGAGCGTCCAGGTGGCCGATGACCGTATCCGGATCCACGCCCGGCTCCTTGAATGCCGCAGCGGCGCCCTACTCTGGTCCCGCAGCTACGATCGCCGGCTATCTATTGGTGAGCTGTTCGCGGTCCAGGCGGGGGTCGCGCGAGCGATCGTGAACGCTCTCGAGATGGAGCTGGATCCGGAGGCCCGCGAGTATTTGAGCCGGGAGCCGACGGAGGATCTCGAGGCGTACAGCCTGTGCCTGCGCGGGCGTCACGCCTGGTCGCGGCGGTCTCCGGACGCGCTCGAGGAGGCAGAGACGCTCTTCCGGCGAGCGATCGGGCGCGATTCTTCCTATGCCGCCGCCTGGTCGGGGCTGGCCGACACGCTGACGTTGTTGCCGCTCTATACGCCAGCCGACGTAACCGAGTCGCGTCGCGAGGCCCTGGGGGCGGCGTCCCGCGCGCTCGAGCTGGACGAGGGGCTGGCTGAGGCCCACGCCGCGCTGGCGCGGATCCTCGAAGCGGAGCGGCGCTGGGAGGAGTCAGGTCGCGAGTTTCGTCGCGCCCTCGAGCTCAATCCCAACTACGCTACCGCCCGTCACTGGTATGCCAATCATCTCCTCCGCTTGGGAAGGACCGATGAGGGGCTGCTCGAGATCGAGCGGGCGGTCAGGCTCGATCCCCTCTCGCCGGCCGTCTGGATGGGCCGCGCGTTCATTCTGTGCCTGATCCGGCGTTACGAGGAAGCCATTGACTGCGCGAGCCGGGTGGTGGAGATGGAGCCGGCCGCGGAGGGGGCCCGTATGATCCTCGCATTGGCGCAGGTCGAGGGCGGCGATGCCCGGCAGGCGGTGGAGATGTGCGAAGAGCTCGCCCGGACTCTCGACTCGACACGGGCCTCGGGGCTTCTCGCCTACGCGCTGGCCCGGTCCGGCGCGGTCGAGCGGGCCCGGGACATCCTGCGGGCTGCAGAGTGCTCTGCCGAACCGCTCACCCTGGCCATGGCATGGACCGCGCTGGGTGATCTCGATCGCGCCTTCCAATGTCTGGCGAACGCGGATTGGGACACGATCAACGTGGACGTGCTCGTCCTTGCCGCCGCCTTCGATCCGCTCCGTGCCGACCCCCGCTACCGGTCCCTGTCGGCAGAGCTCGGACTTTGATCAGCGACTGACCCGGCCGGACTGCCCCCGAACTCGACCACTGAAAACGGGGCAGGCAGTTCCATGCTCCTCGTCCCAGACGTGCCCGGCGGCGGCGGCGTCCACGGAACGCCCTCGGCGAAGGCGGTGAGCGAAGGAAGGGAAGGATAGGAGCCCAGAACCTCGAAGCTCCAGATCACCCAGGGCACACCTTCTCCGGCCAGGGGCGTAGCGCCGTCGCTGACGTGCATGTGGAGGTGGGGGCCGGTGGAATCCCCGGTGTATCCGACCTGCGCGATTACCTCGCCTTCACGGACCCGATCGCCCACGTCGATCCGGACGCTCCTCGGCTTCAGGTGCTCGTAGGAGACGTAGCGCCCGTCGCCGAGGTCGAGCGTGACGTAGTTGCCGCTGCCCTTTTCCAGCCCGTGCGCGACGTTCGAGAGCGTGGGGCTCTCGTCGATCGAATCCCGCATGGCCACGACCGTCGCGTCGGCCACCGCGAGCACCTCGGCGCCGTACCCGTGCCAGGTGGCGACCCTGGACGCATCACCACGGGCGAGCCGCCCCTCCTCGTCCACCCTGATCCAGTCGATGGCGAAGCGTGCGGGGATGCGCACCCGGCCGTCCACCGCGAGGAGCACGCGGCGGTGGCCGCGTTCCGCTGCCGGATCGTAGACCGCGACCCAGGGGCCGCCGATCAGGGGAGGCCCGAGAGCGACGGGTTCTTCCTCCGACAGCACGGCGGCTCCACCTTGGACGACCGTTGCCTCTCCGGTATCTGCGGATGCCTCGCGGAAACCGATCCGGTGGGTCAAGCCCGCCGGCACCGCGCTCGATGGGTCCAGCGGGAGCCAGAAGTAGGCCACCCCCCGCCTTCCCGGAGCGATCAATCGTCTGTCGGCGTCGGCGGACCGGATGCCCGGCCCTCCGAGAACCTGCACGAGCTCCTCTGCCTGGAGGTCCGCCAGCGGCTCACCGGGACGGTCGTAGTCCAGCACCTCGATCCGGGTCAGGCGCAGATCGACCCGCGCGAAATTGGTGATATGGAGCTCGTAGACGAGACGCGTCTCGCCATCGACCGTCACCGGCACGGGAGCTCGCGGGACGACGAGATCGAACGACTGGTGGACGGCCTGTGCGGCGGCGGGGCTTCCGATGGCCAGGAGCAGAACCGGCATCCATACCGAGGACATTCTCGTCATGGCGGGTGCGGGCCCTTTCATCATCCCCTGCCGGTGTCAACGTCGCCTGATCGCACGAGGTTGTAAATCCGGGCGGAAGACGCCTATAGTGTGTCCGAACATCGCCCCGCCGACCGCTGCATGACCGATGACCAGCTGAAGGAGACGCCTCGCAGATGGAGACCACGGCCGGCGCACCGCGCGACACCTGGGGATCGAAGATCGCGTTCATTTTCGCTGCCGCCGGAAGTGCGGTCGGGCTCGGCAACATCTGGGGCTTCCCGACATTGGCCGCGGCCAATGGCGGTGCCGCCTTCCTGGTCATCTACCTGCTCGCGGTGGTGCTGGTCGGCGCGCCGGTGATGCTCGCGGAGCTCACGCGAAAGCCGCGGCGGAGGAAGTGCGCTCGAACGACGGCAAGTTCTCGCTGCAGGGAACGTGGTCGTTCCTGATCCGGTTCCTGTGCCCGGTGGCGATCGTCGCCCTGCTCGTCTACATGGTATGGCAGCAGCTCGGGGCCTGACGTGCAGAACGCCCGATCCGGTTCCCCCGTTCACCGGGGCCTACTTGGGGGGCGGTTCCTCCGGGGGTGACTGCGGTGGCTGCTGGACGGGGTCTTCGTCCGCGCGGCGGCCGCGCTCCCGGGCCGCGGCGCGACGCGCGTCCTCGCGATTGACTTCGCCCAGCCTCTTTGCCCGGTAGCGGTCCAGCTCGTCCCTGCGGGCGTCATCGGCCCTGGCGGTCTCCTCCGAGGGGGGTGGAGCGGCAGCGGCGCTCCCGGCTTCCTCACTCGACCGGCAACCGAGCGTGACCGCTGCGGTCGCGGACAGAATCAGCACGGCTCTCTTCATGGCTACCTCCCTTTCCTGAGCACGGAACGATCATAATCTGGATCGTGGGCATTCTCAAGCCGAGTCCGGTGGTTTCGCGGAGGTCCGGTCAGCCTTCGATGTCGGCTCGCCAAAAGCATGCCGCCCGGCTACCCTTGATCGCGCCCGGGAGGCCGCGCCGGCGAGTCGCAGGCCGAGGAGAACAGCGCCGAAGGAGATCCCATGCCCATAGATGTCATCATGCCCCAGATGGGGGAATCGATCGCCGAGGGAACGCTCACGGTCTGGTTCAAGAAGGAAGGGGACCGGGTAGAGCGGGACGAGAACCTGTTCGAGATCTCCACCGACAAGGTGGATGCTGAGATCCCGTCGCCGTCCTCGGGGACCCTTGGAAAGATCCTCGTTCAGGAGGGCGAGACGGTGGAGGTGGGCACGGTCGTGGCCCATATCCTGGCCGAAGGGGAAGTCGCCGAGGAAGCCCCGGCCGCCGGCCCCGCCGGGCGCGGGGAAGCGCCATCCGCTTCTCGCCCACGGGAGGAGACACGGCCGGCCGCGGAGCCCGCCCGGCCGGAGCCCCCGGCGGTCGAACAGCGCGAAACGCCGCGTCCGGCGTCATCGCGTCTCGCAGCCGAGGCTCGTTCCGACCGCGGCGAAGATGGAAAGATCCCGAGCAAGGCCGACCTGCGTCGCCAGCGCTCCTCGCCGCTCGTCCGGAACATCGCGGCCGAGCACGGCGTGGACCTGCACGAAGTGGAGGGGACCGGCCTCTCGGGCCGGGTCACCAAGCGCGACATCCTCGCCCACATCGAACCCCGGGAGGCGGCCCCGGCGGCCGAACCAAGGGAGGCCGCCCCGGCCTCGACAAGGGCCCCGGAGGCCGCCGCGGCTCCGACCGAGGAACGACGGATCCCCCTCCGCGAGGAGCCGGGCGCGGAGGGCGCCCCGGCGATGCCGGCGGCCCCGCCGGTGCCGCCGAGCCCTGAAGGCGGCCCCGTGGCGGCACGCCCCTTCTCGGATGCCGACTCGGTCGAAGTCGTTCCCATGTCGGTGATGCGCCAGCGGATCGCTGAGCACATGATCGCCTCGCGGCGTACGTCCGCCCATGTGACCTCCTTCTTCGAGATCGACATGAGCCGGGTGGCCGAGCTGAGGCAGGGGAACAAGGCCCGCTTCCAGGAGGACTCGGGGGTCAAGCTCACCTTCATGCCGTTCATCATCAGCGCGCTCGTGGCTGCCGTGAAGGAGTGGCCGATCCTGAACGCGTCGGTGTGGGAAGAGAAGATCGTCTTCAAGCGGGACATCAACGTGGGAATCGCGGTGGCCATCCCCCAGGAGCGCGGCTTCGGGCTCATCGTGCCGGTGATCCGGCAAGCCGATGGGCTATCGCTGGTGGGGCTCGCCCGGGCCACCAATGATCTCGCGGAACGGGCCCGCACCAAGAAGCTGAGCCCGGAGGAGGTCCAGGGCGGTACGATCACGGTCACCAATCCGGGCGTCTTCGGATCGCTGGCGGGAACCCCTATCATCAACCAGCCGCAGGTGGCGATCCTGGGCGTAGGAGCGATCGAGAAGCGGGTGAAGGTGATCGGGCCGGGCGACGCGATCGGCGTCCGGACGTGCGCCTACTTCTCGATCTCGTACGACCACCGTGTGGTGGACGGCGCGACCGCCGACCACTTCATGCTGGTGATCAAGGACAAGCTGGAGAGCTTCAGCGACCCCTCGCTCAAGGGATAACGGGCCAACTCAGAACGGGGAGGCGCGTCGCACGCCCCCCCGCTGTAGGCGGTCCGATCCAGGGCGCCGTCTACTGGATGTCCCCGGCCTCCGAGATCGACAGCTCTCCGCAGGCGACCATGACGCCCGTCTCGTCGTTCACGGCGATGTGATGGCCGTGCTCGTCCATGGCCAGCACCGCAGGATCGATCGTCGAGGTGCTGCCGGCCTCCATGCCCGAAGCCACGACGGGCTCGAGCTCCGCGACCGGACCGCCCTGCTCGGTGCACGTGCCGTTGTGGATCTCCGGGGTGTAGGTGGAACCGGCCTCGAGCCCGGAGAGCTCGACCTCTACGCGGGTCGCCGCGCCGCTCGAGCGCAGGTCCGCGTCGCCGGAGACGCTGCTGCCGGCGACCGGCGAGAGCGTCACGGTGACCTCGTTGTCGATGGCGTTCTCGGCCTGATCGGCCACGTCCTGGACGCCCTCGCCCACCGCCCCGGCCGCCTCGCCGGTCTCCTCGACGATGCCGCCCTCGGTATCGACCGTCCCCGTCTCCTCGGTGCTCGAGCAACCCGCCGCGGCGAACGACAGGATGGCCGCGACCGGAACCCATCTCCATTCAAGCTTCATTCTCCACCTCCATCGAGGAATGTTCGTGTCCGATGGCCCCGTGATGAGGGTCTGAATGAAGGATAGCCGAAGAAGAGGGCCGGAGATGTCGTCTGTCTGACGACCCGACCCGGTTCGGGGTCGCACCCCCTGGCGCGCTCCTTGCAAGCTCGCGGGGCGTCATGATCGGGGTGGGGAACGAGCCGAGAATTCCAGCCATCGTGAGGATGGGCGACGGCACGCGTTACGCGGGCCTCGTGAGCAACTTTCACCCCGGCGGCGCAACGTTGCGTCTCAAGGAGATCGACCGGGGGGGAAGCATGGTCGAGATCCACGATCTCGACATGTACGAGGTCCACGCGATCTTCTTCGTGCGCGAGCTGGGGCTCATGCGGAGCCATCGCAAGGTCGAGCCCACAAGCGTAACTGTTCAGCAGGGAAGCGTGGTTCGAATCCAGTTCGAATGGGGAGAGGTGATGGAAGGCGTGATCGACGGCCCGATCGGAAGGCGCCCCGGCTTCTTCCTGAAGCCCACCATCCGGACGGGGAACCTCGTCGCGATCTATGTTTCGCGTCAGGCGGTGGCCAGGATCGAGGCCTCCCGGCCAGCCGCCATCGAGCCCAGCCGGCCCGCCGCGGCCGTCTAGTTCTCCCCGGTCACTCCTCGCCGGCCTCGGCCGGCTGCGGCTCGCCCAGGCCGAGCTCTTTCTCGACCGGCTCCAGGAATCCGATCACGTTCTGTACGTGCTTGTCGAAGGGCACACCGAGCTCTCGCGCGCCCGTCTCCAGCTCCCCGCGATCGACGGCCGCGCAGAAGCTTTTGTCCTTCAGCTTCTTCTTGACCGATTTGATGGACAGATCACTGAAAGAGCGGCTCGGGCGCACCATCGCACAGGCGACCAGGAAGCCGCACAGCTCGTCGACCGCATAGAGCGCCTTCTCCATCCTCGACTCTCGCGGAACGCCCGTGTAATCGGCATGAGACAGGATCGCCCGCCGGAACTCACGCGGGTAGCCCAGCTTGTCGAGGATCTGGACACCCACGAAAGGATGGCCATTGGGGCCCTGATGCTTCTCGTAATCGAAGTCATGAAGGAGGCCAACCATCCCCCACGTGTCGGCGTCCTCGCCGTACAGCTCCGCGTAACCGCGCATGGCGGCTTCGACGGCCAGCATATGCGCACGCAGGCTGGGGCTTTCCGTGTGCTCCTTGACGAGATTCCAGGCGTCTTCCCGCGTTTTTCCGTCGGCTGCCATGAGATCCTTCGATGGAGGTTTAGGTGATCGACATGAAATATAACCGGTCGGACCCCAGGGTCCCAATCCGTTTGCTCGTCCGCCCCCGCGGACGCTAGAATTCGGCCACGATGGAGCCTACCGCAGGACCGGCGGTTCGAACGGGCGCGTCCCGGGGCGTGCAGCTCGATGCCACCGCGCGTCTGGACATGTATCGAGACATGTATGCGGCGCGCCGGATCGATGACCGGGAAATCCAGCTCAAACGGCAGAACAAGATCTTCTTCCAGATATCGGGGGCCGGACACGAGGCCGTTCAGGTGGCGGCGGCTCATGCCCTTCGCCCGGGCTACGACTGGTTCTATCTCTATTATCGTGACCGGGCCCTCTGTCTGGGCCTGGGGATGTCGTTCGATGCCATGTTCCTGCAGGCGGTCGGGGCGGCGGACGACCCCCAGTCCGGAGGCCGCCAGATGCCCTCGCACTGGGGGGCGAAGGAGCTGAACATCGTCTCGACATCGAGTCCCACGGGGACGCAGTTCCTGAACGCGGTCGGATGCGCGGAGGCGGCCTGGCGCATGGCGCAGATCCCGGAGCTGTCCGACCGGCTGCGCAATGCCCCCGACGGCTATCGGGACCACGAAGTCACGCTCGTGACCGCGGGCGACGGGACGACCAGCGAGGGCGAGTTCTGGGAGTCCCTGAACACGGCCTGCAATCTGAAGCTTCCGGTCCTTTACCTGATCCAGGACAACCGCTACGCCATCAGCGTGCCGGTCGAGGTCCAGACCGCTGGGGGATCGATCTCGAGGCTCGTCCGTGGGTTCCCGGATCTGCACGTTGCGGAGGTGGACGGCTGCGATCCGGTAGCTTCCTTCGAGGTTCTCTCGGAGGCTGTGGCCTGGTGTCGCTCGGGGCGTGGCCCGGCGCTCGTCCACGCGCACGTCATCCGCCCCTATTCCCACAGCTTGTCCGACGACGAGCGGATGTACCGCCCGGAGCGCGAGCGCGACGAGGAGAGCGGGCGGGATCCGGTGACGACGTTCCCCGCCCGGCTCATCGAGGAGGGCATGGCGTCGGAGGAGGAGCTGGCGGCGATCCGGAGAGAGGTGGACGCCGAGATTGCCACGGCCGCGGAACGGGCGGTCGAGGCGCCACAGCCGGACAGCGGTACGGCCCTGGATTTCGTGTACTCGCCGGACGTGGATCCGACCTCGGATGCCTTCTCGACCCGGGCTTCGTTCGAAGGTGAGCCCACGACGATGGTCGACCTGCTGAACGCGTGTCTCGCCGACGAGATGCGGCGCGACCCGCGGATCCTGTTGTTCGGCGAGGATGTTGCCGATGCTTCCCGCGAAGAGGTCCTCGAGGAGGTCAAAGGAAAGGGCGGCGTCTTCAAGGTGACCGCCAATCTCCAGCGCAAGTACGGTGGGATCCGCGTCTTCAACTCGCCGCTGGCCGAGGCCAACATCGTGGGCCGCGCCGTCGGCCTGGCGACCAGAGGGCTCAAGCCGGTCGTCGAGATCCAGTTCTACGACTACATCTGGCCGGCCTTCCAGCAGATCCGA
Source organism: Gemmatimonadota bacterium (assembly GCA_050732875.1). Classification (GTDB taxonomy): domain Bacteria; phylum Gemmatimonadota; class Gemmatimonadetes; order JACCXV01; family JAHWKZ01; genus DASRVA01. The sequence goes on from JBOHRQ010000020.1 coordinate 26,151, forward strand.
AACGAGCTGTCGGTCCTGCGCTGGCGCTCGAACGGCGACTTCGCCGCACCGGTGGTCGTGCGCGTGGCGTGCGGAGGGTACCTGAAGGGGGGCTCGATCTATCACTCGCAGTCGGGGATGATCCTCTTCACGTCCAATCCCGGCCTGCGCGTCGTCATGCCGGCCACGGCCGAGGACGCGAACGGGCTGCTGCGGACGGCCATCCGCTGCGACGATCCGGTCATTTTCCTCGAGCACAAGCACCTGTATCGGCAGGCGTACAACAAGGGGCGCTACCCGGGCCCCGACTACATGATCCCGTTCGGTCGCGCGCTCAAGATCCGGGAGGGGAGCGACCTGAGCGTGATCACCTACGGAGCGACGCTCCAGCGTTCGATGGCGGCCGCCAAGGAGATGGCGGAGAAGGAGGGGCTGGAGGCCGAAGTGCTTGACCTCCGATCGCTCTCGCCGTGGGACCGCGAGGCGGTCGCGGAGAGCGTCCGGCGGACGAGCAAGGCGCTCGTCGTTTACGAGGACCCGATCTCGTGGGGTTTCGGGGCCGAGGTCGCGGCCTGGATCGCCGACGAGCTCTTCGAGTATCTGGACGCACCCGTGCGCCGGGTGGCTGCCCTCGACTGCCAGGTCGGCTACGCGCCCAGCCTCGAGGACGCGATCCTCCCCCAGGTCGAGGACATCGCGGCCGGCATTCGGGAGCTGGCCCGGTACTGACGGCGTGAAGAAGGTCGAGCTCAGGACCGACCGCAAACGGACGCTGATCGACATCACGGACCGGGTCTCGCACGCCTTGAACGGCGAGGACGGGGTCTGGCTCCTCTACGTCCCCCACACGACGGCTGGCGTGACCATCAACGAGGGCGCCGATCCGGACGTGGCGCGGGACATCCTGATGGCCTGGGAGCGCCTGGTCCCCGAGAATCTGCCCTTCCGCCACGCCGAAGGGAACGCCGCCGCCCACGTGCTCTCCTGCCTGGCGGGATCATCGGTCCTGGTTGCCGTCGAGGGCGGGGAGCTCGAGCTGGGCACGTGGCAGTCGGTCTTCTTCTGCGAGTTCGATGGTCCTCGCGACAGGCGTGTGTGGCTATCGCGCGTATGACTCCAGGTTGACGACCGCACCAACGATTGCTAATCACTACCCCTTGGTTGGCGAGGCGACTCGTTTTCGCGTCGGCGACCTGTCTTTCTCTCACCCCATCCTGGAGGGGGGACATGGGGATCTTCGACAAGTTCAAGGACGACGACAAGGAAAAGAAGAAGGCGAAGGCCGACTTTTCCAAGGTCAAGAGCGGCGGGTCATCGACGGCGGGTCCTGCCGAGAAGGCCGCACCAGCCGGCGCCACGACCTACACGGTCGAGGCCGGCGACAGCCTGTGGAAGATATCGGAGAAGTTCTACGGCGATGGCAACCAGTGGCGCCGGATCTACGAGGCGAACAAGGGCGAGATCAAGGACCCCGACGTGATCCACCCGGGTCAGACGTTCACCATCCCGGCCACGAAGGGGGAGGGAAAATGAAGCGCTGGACGGTTCTGCTCGTAGCGGGGCTGCTGATCGCGGCCGCCTGCGGCAATCGTGAGACCGAGACCGGTGCCACCGAGGAGCCGTCGGCTTCGCCTACGGCGACGGCGGGGGTGGAGGTCACCGAGGTCGCTCTCGGGCGGGCCATCGGTGCGGACAAGGCGGTCAGCGAGTCCACCACGACCTTCGGTCCCACGGACACGATCTACGCCTCCGTGCGCACCGAGGGTGCGGCATCCAGCTCCACTATTACCGCCCGCTGGACCTTCGAGGATGGGCAGGTGGTCGACGAGTCCAGCCAGACGATCGCGCCCACCGGGCCCGAGGTCACCGAGTTCCATATCTCGAATCCAGACGGATGGCCGGCGGGTGGGTACGAGGTCTCGATCTCGCTGGACGGGCAGCCGGTCGAGACGCAGTCGTTCACGGTCGAGGGCGGATAGAGTCGACCGTCGGAGAGCCGGGCGCCGGTCAGAGGCCGGCGCCCACGGCCTCATCCCCAGCCGGGTCTCCCAGTGTGGTGAACCGCACCACGTTCTTGCCGATATCGAATCTGACCGACTCGATCAGGACGCCACCCATCGTCCGCTCGCTGATCCTTGCGGCGGGGCTGATTCCGGCCACAGCACCCTCCCTGCACGGCCAGCTCCAGATCCCCGATCCCGTCGGCTATGTCAACGACTTCGCCGGTGTCATCGATCCCGGGGAAGAGGCCGAGATCCAGCGCGTCATCGACGAGGTCAGGGCGAAGTCGGGCGGCGAGATCGTGGTCGTGACGCTGCCCAGCCTGGAGGGACGCTCGCGCACCATGGTCGCGCACGAGATCGGCGAGCGATGGGGGGTCGGCAAAGCCGGGGACCCCGGCGCCCCCGCGCGCCTGACGGGCACGCTGGTCCTCGTCGTCCCCAAGGAGACCTCCGGCGACGGGCGCGGCCACGTCGAGATCGCGCTCGCCTTTGGCGCCAACACGTTCATCACCGCGAGCGAGGCCGGCCGCATCCGGGACCGCTTCATGATCCCCGCCTTCCGCGACCGGAGATACGGCGAGGGGATCCTTGCCGGCGTGGCCGCCCTGGCCGGAGAGTACGCGGAGCGCTTCGGGTTCGAGCTGACGGGCATCGTGCCGGCTCTCGAAGACGCCCCCGGCGAGGATCTCTCGCCGGGGATCACCCTGACGATGCTCTTCCTCGGAGTGTCCGCGCTGATCATCCTGGCCTTTCTGATCTTCGCGGGCAGCCGCGGCGGGCGTGGCGGAGGGGTCGCCGGCGGGCCGTGGCACGGGCGGCCGCGCGGACCGATCATCCTGCCGCCGATCGGCGGGCGGGGAGGGTGGGGCGGTTTCGGAGGGGGAGGCTCGGGCGGTGGATTCGGTGGCGGGTTCGGGGGCTTCGGCGGAGGTGGCGGATTCGGCGGCGGCGGAGCCGGAGGCTCCTGGTGAACGGGGCGAGCAGGAGGGCGCCATGAAGGATCCGGTCGAGGTCGCGCGGGGGTTCACCCGGAAGCTGACCGAGGTCTACGGTCCGACGCTTCGGAGGGTCCTCTTGTACGGATCGGTTCCGCGGGGGGACGCAGTGACTGGGACCAGCGACATCAACCTGCTCGTCGTGGTCGACCGGATCCATCTGCCCGACCTGGAGCGGATCACCCCTCTCGCCCGGCAGTGGCTGGTCAACGAGCGCTGCGCTCCCATGTTGATCGGAGCCGAGGACTGGCCACGGGCGGGAGACGCCTTCGCCATCGAGGTGTCGGAGATGCATGATCACCGCCAGGTGTTGTTGGGCGACGATCCGTTGGCTGGTGTGGAGGTGGACCGGACGGCCCTCCGGAATCAGGCCGAGCACGAGCTCCGGGGCCGGCTGGTCCAGCTTCACGAGGCGCTCATGCTGGCGGCCATGGAGCCCGAGCGCGTGGGTGGCATCCTCCTCGCGGCCCTGCCCTCCTTCGCCACCTACTTTCGGGTGGCACTCCGGCTTGCCGGCCGGAACGCCCCGGCGCGCATGGAGGACGCGGTACGGGAGATCGCCTCGCTCGTCGGCGGCGATCCCGAGGGGTGCATCGAGATCGTCGAGAAGCGGATCGCCCGCGAGGTGCCGCGGCTCGTCCTCGACGCTCCCGTGACGGTGAAGTACTACGATCTGGTTCGCAGGGTGCTGGCGTACGTCGACGATTTCGAGGAAGGGGGCGAACGATGAAACGGACGCTGTGGGCGGCGCTCGCCGCACTGACCGTCGGATCTGGGTGCGGATACAACACGATCCAGCAGATGGACGAGGAGGTGGCGGAGTCCCGCGCCAACATCGAGGCCGAGCTGATCCGCCGGAACGACCTGATCCCGAACCTGGTGGCCACGGTCGACGAGGCCGCCGCGTTCGAGGAGCGCACCTTCACCCGGGTGGCCGAGGCGCGCGCCGGGCTCGAGAGCGCGCGCGACGATGTCCGGCAGGCCGTCGAGGGGGGAGCCGACCCCCAGACCCTCGGCGCGGCCAGCGACGCGCTGGCCCGGAACCTTCGCCTTTTCCTGAACGTTTCGGTGGAGGCCTATCCGACGCTCACCGCCAATCAGAGCTTCCGGGCCCTCCAGGACGAGCTCACCGAGACCGAGAACCGGCTCGCGTTCGCGCGCCGCGAGTACAATGAGACGGTGCGCGGCTACAACGCCTACATCCGCCAGTTCCCGCAGGTGATCACCGCCAAGGTCATCGGCGCGGAGCGTCACGACCCGTTCGAGGCCCCGGCCGGCGTGGAGGAGCCGCCGCAGGTGGATTTCGGGGAGAGCTAGCTGAAGAAGTCGACGATGGCTTCCTGGAGCTCCGTCAGGCGGCCCTCGAAGAAGTGGCCGGCGTTTTCGACCACGACCAGCTGCCAGGGCTCCGCCACCCGCTCGAGTCCCTTCCGGAGCTCGTCGATCGGGCCGTGCTCGTCACGGTCGCCCTGCACGAAGAGCTTGGGCTGTGTCGCGCCAGCGAGCGCGTCGAAGTCGAAGCTCCCGGTCGGGGTTCCTATCCCAACCAGGTGTGTCACGCGTGGATCGCGGGCGCCCACCGGAAGGCCGACTGTGTTCCCGAACGAAAAGCCTGCGATGATGAGCCTCGCGCTGGGATGCTGCCCGGCCAGCCAGTCGATCGCGGCGGCCACGTCGTCCGCCTCGCCGATGCCACCGGCGAACGCGCCCTCGGAAGCTCCCACACCGCGAAAGTTGAACCGCAACACCGGCCACCCCATCCGCTCGAACGCCTTGGCGGCGCGATAGACCACCTTGTTGTGCATGGTCCCGCCGTGCTGGGGATGCGGATGGCAGACGAGAGCCGCCCGCGCCGTGGAGTCGATTCCGCCGCGGTAGATCGCCTCGAGATTTCCGGCAGGGCCGGGGACGAGACATGTGCCGGAGGACGAGATAGCGGACAAGTAAGATAGTCTCCCTTCGGTTGACGTTCGAAGACCTCGCTGCATAAGAATGCCGTCGGCAGCATCGCACGGCCGCTCATTTGCCGCTCATGCGAAATTCACTAGTATGAGCTACTCGATCCCCCCTCCGCGACGGCATTGCGAGAGAGAGACGCTCCGGGCCATGCGGCCTTTCCAGCATGGCGCTCGTACAACGGGATTCGCTGCGAGCGGTCCCAAGCAACCAACCAAACCGGAGGAAGTCTTGACAAGAGCTGGTTTCATCACCACGGTCGGACTGTTTTCGGGCGTCTTCGCAGTCGCTTGCAGCGAGACGGAAACACCGACCACAGTTGACACTGTTTCCGAGGCCCGGTCGATAATAGCAAGCCGGTCTGGAAACGTGCTCGACGACATCAATGCCCAACTCGAAGCCAAGGGCGCGAACTTTCGCGTGGCCATGGCAGAGTACGTGACCCATGAGAAGAGCGATGAATTGGGTCAAGTGATCTTCGCCAAGGACCGTGGCAACCGTCGTCTGGTGTTCGATTTCGTCCCCGCAGATCCGCTGCGAGGCAATCGCGTGAACATCACGTACGTCGTTGATCTCGCCGACGGGACCACAGCGAACGGCCTGACGGCCGCGGAGACGGAAGGCGCCATCGACAATGCGATGGCCACCTGGGATGCACAGACCTGCTCCGACCTTCAGATGACGAAGAACCCGTCCCTGAACTTCGATGTGGGAGTCGTCCAGGCAATCCTCGGGTTTGGCGGCATCCCCGCCTTCCTCGCCTTTGCCGACGTGATCCATGCCGGATGGCTTCCGGGTGCCTTCTTCGAAGCCTTACGACCTGGGGGCGCCACGGAAATCCTCGGCATTACGTTCACCATCATCTTCGTCGACGGTGCAGGCAACCCCGTGGACCGCGACGGCAATGGTCGCGGCGACGCTGCCTTCCGCGAGATCTACTACAACGACAACTTCGGGTGGGGGATCGACGTGCCGGGCTTCTTCCCGGTCTTCGACGTCGAGACCGTCGCGCTCCACGAGGCGGGCCACGGGATCAGCCAGGGCCACTTCGGCAAGATCTTCAGGACGATCGCCAATGGGAAGTTGCACTTCTCGCCCGTAGCGGTCATGAACGCAGCCGTGTTCGGGCAGAAACAGGAGCTTCTCGGTACGGATGTCGGTGGGCACTGTAACAACTGGGCCAACTGGCCGAACAACTAGCCTGCTTTTGTGCGATGTCGAGCCCGGCGGTGGGGTGACCCGTCGCCGGGCTTTTTCGTAGGTTCGGCTCGATGACTGCCGGTCAGGACCCCCTGCTCGCGGCGGCTCGCCGGATCCTGGACAGCGCCGGGCAAGATCTCGAGCGCGGGCACTGGCTGAGCGCCTGTGTCAGCGCCCAGCGGGCCGCGGTGATGGCGACCGAGGCGTGGCTCCGCGGCGAGGGCCAGCCGCACGTTTCGGGAAGTGTCCACGAAAATGTGTGCCTGTCGCCTGTCTCGGGACCCGAGGTCCGCGAGGCCGCCGCCCTCCTCGACCGGCATCGAATCGAGGAGGGCTATCCCCACCGTTCCTCGGCCGCGGATACCGATCCGCGCGCCGAGGCGGATCGGGTCGTCGCGGCGGGACGGAAAGTGCTCGCCTTCGTCGAGGAGCGGCTGGGGGCGGCGGGAGAACAGTGACCATCCGGGTCTTCGCTCCGCTGGCCACCGATTACGCCGCGGCGCGGCCTGGGTATCCGCCCGCCGTGTTCGAAGCCCTCCTCGACCGGATGCCCGAACGCCGGTCCGGACGCCCTCTGCTCGCGCTCGACGTGGCGGCGGGCACCGGCGCTGCCACGCGGGGTCTTGTGGGGCGCGGGGTCAACATCGTGGCCATCGAACCGACCCTGGAGATGCTCCGCCCGACGATTGGGCAGCTGGCCGGCGGGCGCGGCTGGATGGGAGGCATCGCGGCCCGCGGCGAGGCCCTTCCGGTCCCACGTTCCGCGGCCGCGGCGATCGTCGTCGCCCAGGCCTTCCACTGGCTGGACCCAGAGCCGGCTCTCGACGAGTTCGCGCGCGTCCTCGTTCCGGGCGGCGTGCTGTTGCTGCTCTGGAACGTCACCGAGCCAGACGCTTTCTCGGACCAGGTATGGGAGCTCGTCGAGAAGTTCAACGCCGGCCACAAGCGCCCCGTTACCCAAAAGATGCGAGGGACGCCCAACGCCCTGGCCGCGCATGCCGACTTCCGGGTCGAGCCGGCGGTCGAGGTCGAGCACGCCCGGCGTCTCTCCGCGGGCGACTACCTGTGCTACGCGCGCTCGTGGTCGTACGTGGGCGGCGCCATGGAACCCGGGACGCTGAGCGAATTCACTCGGCGGCTCGAGCGCGTCGTGGCGCGACATCACGGGGACGGCCCTGTGGAGGAGCGCTTCGTGGCCGTCGCCCACTTCGCCCGCCGGGTCTGACCTTTCTATCTTGACGCGGTGATCGATCCCGCCATGGACGATCGTTCCGGTACCAACCTCGAGCTCAAGGCGAGCGTCCGCGACCTCGGGGAAACGCGCGAGCGGGTGAGGTCCGCCGGGGCACGGCTCCAGGGGACGGAGTGCCAGGTCGACCGCTACTTCCGGGTTTCCGGCGGCCACGTCAAGCTGCGCGAATCGACCTTCGACGGGGCCCATCTCGTGGTCTACCAAAGGCCGGAGACGGCCACCGCGCGGGAGGCCCGATTCCATCGCCTGCCGGTGTCCGATCCGGAGGGCCTCGCGGGAACGCTCGAGGCGCTGCTGGGCGCGGGGGCGAAGGTGGAGAAGGAGCGCGAGGTCTGGTGGTGGGAGGAGGTCCGGATCCATCTGGACCGGGTGGAGGGTCTGGGAAGCTTCATCGAGTTCGAGGCCCGCGTGGACCGGATCGGCGACCGCGCGGATGCGGATCGCAGGATCGCCTGGCTTCGCGAGCGCCTGGAGATCGGATCGGAGGATGTGGTGAACGGATCCTACGGGGAGATGATCGATGGCTGACGAGGAGCTGAGCGCGAGGCTCGAGCGCGATCCAGTGCGGGTCGAGTGCCCCATATGCCGCCATCGGCAACGGGTGGGGTCGACCACCGGCCGGTGCGATCAGTGCGGGTCGGAGATCCGGGTCTACGGGTCGCGGCCGGCCGCCGAGGAGGCGCTGGAAGATCTGGTGAGCGACGGACGTCTAGCCTATGTCACCGAGCCCGCGGCGAACATCTGGGCGGTAATCGCCAACCGGACCTTCGGCAACCGGGGATCGTGACGGGGGGGCGTTCGACGGGCGGCCAGCTGCCGTTGGACCTCTCGATGGCCTCGGGCCCGCCGGCCCAGGAGCCGTTGGCCCCCGGTCCGTCGGCTTCCGCCGAATCGCGAGAGCCGGAGCCGCCCGACGTGCGCCTCGAACGACCGCCCGGCGAGGCCGACGAGCCCGCGCGCGTCCCCGGGGAGGCGGCGGATGAGGAGCCGCTCGTCCTCGCCCGTGGGCTCACCAAGGCCTACGCCGACGAGCCGGTCGTCAAGGGAATCGACTTCGAGGTGCATCGCGGGGAGTGCCTGGGCTTCCTGGGTCCCAACGGGGCCGGCAAGACCACCACGATCAACATGATCTCGTGCTTCGTGCGTGTCGGGAGCGGCACGCTCGAGGTGTTCGGCCAGCCGGTGGATCGCGCCCAGCGCGAGATCAAGCGCCGCCTGGGCGTCGTGACCCAGGAGAACAATCTCGATCCGGATCTCTCCGTGGTCGGCAACCTGCTCGTCTTCGGGCGCTACTTCGGGCTCCCGACGGGCGAACGGAGGCGGCGTGCCGACGACCTGCTCGAGTTCCTCCAGCTCTCGGAGAAGCGGGACGACCATATCCGCAGCCTCTCCGGCGGCATGCGCCGGCGGCTCACGCTGGCCCGCGCCCTCATGTCGAATCCGGAGCTCCTGATCCTGGACGAGCCCACGACCGGCCTGGATCCCCAGGCGCGGCACGCCGTCTGGCAGAAGCTCCGCGCTCTCATGCGGGCTGGTGTGACCATGCTCCTGACCACCCACTACATGGAGGAGGCGGAGCGGCTCTGCGACCGGCTCCTGATCATGGACCACGGCGTGATCCTCGCCGGCGGCACGCCGGCCGGCCTGATCGAGGAGCACATCGGACGCGAGGTGATCGAGAGCTTCCCGGGGAGCAACGTGGACGGGCGGGTCGCGCGCGAGCTGGCGGAAGCGGCTGACCACATCGAGCGCGCGGGCGACGAGGTGTACGCCTTTTTCCGCGACCCCGAGGCGGCCCGGCGGATCCTGCCGCTCCTTGGCGGGCACGACTTCGTCCATCGCCGGGCGACCCTGGAGGACGTCTTCCTGCGCCTGACCGGAAGAGAGCTCCGCGAGTGAGCGCGACCGCGGCGACGGCGACCTGGATGCGCGGCTCGAGCCGGGTCTGGTACCGGAACTTCGAGTCCTGGAAGGACTTCGCCACCGCCTCGCTGGTCGGGACGCTGGCCGAGCCCCTTCTGACCCTGTTCGCCATCGGCTTCGGGCTCGGCCGTCTCGTGGATCCGATCGGCGGACAGTCTTACGTCGCCTTCCTGGCGCCCGGGCTCCTCGCCTCGACGGCGATGACCGCCGCCGCCTTCGAGACCACCTTCGGCTCCTTCACGCGGCTGACCGAGCAGGGAACCTACGAGGCCATCGTCAGGACTCCCATCTCGGTGGGGGAGGTCGTCGCCGGCGACATCCTGTGGGGTGCCTCGAAGAGCGTCCTGGGAGCGGGCTTCGTCCTGCTCCTGATGTGGATCCTGGGGCTCACGGCGACGCCGCTCTCGCTGGGAACGCTCCCGATGGCGTTCCTGGTCGGTCTCATGTTCGGGGCGATCGGGATGGCCTACACGGCACTGGCGCCCTCGTACGCCTTCTTCAACTACTTCTTCACGCTGGTGATCACCGTCATGTACCTGTTCAGCGGGGTCTTCTTCCCGCTGGAGGGGCTGCCGGACTGGGCCATCGGCGCGGCCTGGTGTCTGCCCCTCACCCACGCCGTGATCGTCATCCGGGCCCTCGCCGCGGGTGAGGTCCACAGCTTCCTGGCGGTCCACCTGCTGGTGGTCGCGGCCTTCACGGCGCTGGCCTTCCCCATCGCGACGCGGCTCATACGGCGGCGACTGATCAAGTGAGCCGGCCCGCCGAAGCGCCGGCGCTGGCCGTGCTGGCCGACGACCGGAGACGCGGGGCCGCCGAGATCGCCGGGCGTCTCCTGGAGTGGGCCGATCGCTGGTCCGACGGGGAGGAGGGATCTCCCGAGGAGGCGGCGGCGGGGCTCACCGGGCTGGCCCGCTCCCAGGCCGCTCTCGCGCCCGTGCTGCGGGTGGCGAACGACCTGCTGGTCGAGCTCGAGCGCCGAGAGGGGGGAGACGAGCGGTCGATACGGCACGGCGTGGGTGTGGTCGCCGCCCGCTGGCGGGAGCGGCTGACGGCCGCCGCGGAGACGCTCGTCGTCCACGCCATCCGTTCCCTGCAGGGGGTCCGGACCGTCTACACGTATTCGGCGTCCAGTACCCTGCGCTCGGCGCTCCTGACCCACATGGACGCGGGCGGCTGGTTCCAGGTCGTCCTCTCCGAGGCCCGTCCCGGCGGAGAGGGCGCGCGGCTCGCCGTGGAGCTGGCCGAGCGGGGGATTCCGGTCCGGCTCGGGGTCGATGGCTGGCTGTGGGGCGCGCTCGAGGAGGAAGGCCTGTTCATGGTCGGAGCGGACGCGCTCCT
>JBOHRQ010000021.1:0-33969 GCA_050732875.1 Gemmatimonadota bacterium
ACGAGAGGAGGCACTCGAGCCTCAACTACCAGGCACCGATCGAGTTTCTGACTGCGGAGGGAATCATCCCCCTCAGCCTTAGCACTTCATAGTGCCCCAAGCGGTTCAAATTTCGGGGCGCAGGACCGAACGGCTTCAGGTCTCGACTCTGGATAAAGACCTCGGATCTGCCGCGGAACACCATCGCCCTGAAGCCATCCCACTTGGGCTCGTAGAGGAAGTCCCCGTCGGGCAGGCTCTCGGTCAGCTTGGCGAGCATCGGCTTGACCGGCGGGTCGATGGGGAAGTCGCTGGGGGGCCGGGGGCTCATGGGGAGCGAAGTTAGCGGATGAGTGTGAATCCGCCGTCCGTTGAGCGACCAACAATCCTGTTAGTTATGTTGTAATGAGACGCGACACTATATACGGGATGAATGCAGCAGGTAAGCTCCTTGCCGTGTTGCCAAACGCGACAAACAAAGTCCGGTGGGGTGTCGGCGCTCCGGGCTGAGTGACCCGCGGGCTGGCCGGGACCTGGAAGCAGCCCGGATCCGCCTCTAGGACGACCCCACCCGGAAGGAGTTCGTCTTTCGATCCTCGTCGGGCAGCCGATTCACGGGCAACTCGAAGTCGATCCCGTCGCCAAAATCGAAGCGGTAGATGCCCGGCTGAAGCCCCGCCGGAACCTGGTGCTCGTAGGTCACCTCGGAGCCGGGCGCGAGGGTGATCATGATCCCGGGGCAGAATCCTTCCTGAGGCAGTCTCCGGTCGACCCACTCGCCGATCCAGCGTTCCACGTGCCGATCCACGCACAGGTTGTAGCCGATCACCAGGTCCGAGAGGTTCTCGAGCCGCACCGTCACCGTGCCTCCCGCTTCGGCGACCTCCTCCAGGACCGAAATGCGGAGCAAGGTCGGCTCCCGCTCGAGGGGCGGCCCCGGAGGGGGCCCCGCGGGTGACTCGCAGGCCAGGATCGCGAAGAGGAGAACGAACGGGATCATCCGCTTCATTGGGCCAGTTCGAAGCTCCCCGCTGGGATCACCAGCGTGCAGTCTTGGGGTTGGAGAACGCTGAGCCGCACCGCCAGATGATACACGCCGCCGGGGAGGAAGTCCCCCAGGATGATGCTGTCGGAGGCGGACGCAGTGAGCACGGTTCCATTGACGTCCGGAGGGATCTCGAGGGCCTCGCGCGCGTTGAAGAGGCGGTTGTCCAGGGCGAGGTAGGCGTCGGCCAGGGCGCGGTATCCGGTCGCCTTCGGATAGCCCTCGTGGATCGCGCGTTCGAAGAGGCCCCGGGCTTCCCACGGGTGCCCGGCCTCGAGCTCGGCCTGGGCGATCCGGAAGGTCGCGGACCCGGGGGGCACTTCCTGGGCTGTGGCCGGGTGAAAAAGGGCGACGACCAGCGCTATGCTGACGAAAGGACTTTGGGAGAACCTTGGCGAGCCCGGCATGGGCCGATCCCTGGGCGATCCCCGACCTTTTGGTTGTAACACCTGGGTCGTGGTGCTGTCAACCGGCTAGGTCTTCCGCGCGTACTCCTCCGTCCCGACGAAGTGAAGCGAGACGTACCGCTCGTCCCCCACCACCCAGCTGTCGTGCCCGGGCGGGATGAAGCACAGGTCGCCGCGGCCGATCTCGACCTGCTCGCCGTCCCGCATGGCGACGACCATCCGGCCCTCGACGACCAGGACGACGTGCTCGACCTCGCACCACTCCTGACCCATCGCCCGCCCGACGTGCTCGGACCACTTCCAGCCCGGCTCGTAGGTGGCCCGGCCGACGGTCAGGCCGCCCACCGTGCAGAGCTCGATCCGCCCCTTCAGGATGGGCCGGATTTCGTCCGCTGCGTCCAGGTTCTTGATCTCGATCTTCATGGGTATCCCTTCGCTTGGGGTATCAGGCCCTAAATCCTGTGTCGCCATTGCCGGGTTTGACCGTCATTGCCCGGCCCCCCGAGTCACGCAATACTCTACCCCCGTGACCCGCGGCGAATCTGCCATGGAGTGCCACCCGCAGCAGGCGGCCTGACGGCGATGACGATCCCCCTGGCGGCCGCGACCGATACCGACGACCGGTTCGAGGCCGACGACCGCGCGCGACGCCGTGCCGAGTGGCGGCTGACGTGGGTCATCGCGGCGGTCGTCGCGGTCATCAGCTACGTCTTCGGCTGGATGATCTCGACGGGCGAACCCTGGGTGGGGGGCATCCAGGGGATCATCAACTCGCTGCTCATCTCGATCCCGGTGTGCCAGATCGAGCTGGCCGGCCGCCGCTGGCGCGTGCTGCGCGCGGTCCGCCATTGGCCTTTCTACGCGGTGTTCCTCTTCAAGATCGCCCTCTACCTGGTCCTGATCGTGGCTGCGACCCAGCTCACGCGTGTCCTCATGTATCCGCTGGACCGGCAGCCCATCGCGTTCGACAGGACCTTCTTCCAGGTCTTGACCTTCGCGGGGATCATGTCGCTCCTGGTCAACGCCGTCATCGAGGTCGGGCGGCTGCTCGGCTTTGGCGTGCTGGGCGACCTCCTGACCGGCCGCTACCACCGGCCGCGGCGGGAGGAGCGCGTGTTTCTGCTGATCGACATGAAGAGCTCCACCGCCGCGGCCGAGCGGCTCGACGACCTCGCCTATCATGGGCTCCTGAACGCCTTCTTCCGCGACGTCACCGACGCGGCGCTCGATCACGGCGCCGGCATCCACAAGTACGTCGGCGACGAGGCCATCCTGACATGGCGGGCCGAGGACGCCCTCGAGCAGGCCCGCTGCGTCCTCTGCGCGTTCGCGGTCCGCCGGCGGATCGTGTCCCAGGCGGGCGATTACGAGGAGCGCTTCGGTCTGGTGCCGGAGTATCGCGCGGCGCTCCACGTGGGCACCGTCGTGGCCGGGGAGATGGGGGATCTCAAGCGCGAGATCGCCTTTGTCGGCGACACCCTCAACACGGCGGCCCGGCTCCTGGTCGCCGGTCGCGAGCTGGGACGCGATATCGTCGCCTCGACGATGCTGCTCGACCGCCTCGTGCTGCCGGAGGGGCTGGCGGACGAGCCGCTGGCGCCCATCGCGCTACGCGGGAAGGAGCGCGCCGTTCCTCTGGCAGCCCTGCACGTCATCTGAGGAAGGGTACGCGCGCTGGGCGGAGATTTTCGCCGTGCTCCATTGTTCCGGGTCGCTCATTCCGGCCAACGGCCTCACCGTGGCGGCTGCGGCGTTGGAGCTGGGCTTTGGAATTCTGGTCGGGCCTGAGAACGAAGCCCATTTCCGGCGCGTCCCGAACCTGCGGATTGAAAGGTTCGTGTAGGGTGCCGCTGGGGGCGCTGGCAAGATTTACCGCGTCTCGCTCTGCATCGTGATGGCATCGACCTCGGCCAGCTCCTCCTCGGTGAGCTGCCATCCGGCGGCCCCGGCATTGGTCTCGACCTGACGGGGCGAGGTCGCCCCCGAGATGACCGACGCCACGGTCGGGCGCGCGAGGAGCCAGGAGACGGCGAGCTCGAGGATCGTCCGGTCCCTCGTCTCGGCGAACCGGATGAGGTCCTCGACGATGGCGAGGTTCCGGTCGCTAAGCAGGTTCGCCATCCGCCCGCCCTCGGTGATCCGGCTCCCCTCGGGGGGCGGCTCGCCCTGGCGGTACTTGCCGGTCAGAAGGCCGCTCTTCAGCGGAAAGTAGGGGAGGAAGGCGAGTCCCTGTCGCTCGCACTCGTCGAGCACCCCCTCCTCGGGCTCGCGATGGAGGAGGCTGTACTCGTTCTGGACGCTGACGAAGCGCGCGGCGCCTCCCTGTACCGTCGCCTCCGCGTCCCGGAGCTGCGCGACCGAGAAGTTCGAGGCGCCGATCTCGCGCACCTTGCCGGCCTGGACGAGCTCGTCGAGCGCACCGAGCGTGTCCTCGATCGGCACCGTCGGATCGGGTCGGTGAAGCTGGTACAGGTCGATGCGGTCCGTGCCGAGCCGGCGCAGGCTCGCTTCGATGGCCTGGCGGATATAGGCCGGGCTCGCGCCCTTCCCCTGGCCCTCCATGTCGCTGCCGAACTTGGTGGCGATCACCACCGCGTCGCGTCCCGTCCCCAGCGCTTGACCTAGATACTCCTCGCTCTGGCCTTGCCCGTAGCTGTCGGCGGTGTCGAAGAAGTTGATGCCCTGATCGAGCGCCGCCCGCACGACGCCCGCGGTAGCCTTGGCGTCCACGCGCCAACCGAAGTTGTTGCAGCCGAGGCCGACCTCCGACACGCTGAGCGAGCCGATCTGTCGCTGTCTCATGGCTTCCCTCCCATTCTCTGTCCGTCGATCGAACCTGTCCAGCGCTCGGGTTCAGCCACGTCGACTCGCATTCTCCGCGATCCGAGCCTTGACCAGCTTCCGCACGAGGGCAGCCGGCAAGGGCCTGTCCGCTTGAAAGCGGATCGTGCCCTTGCTGGTGTCGTAGTCCCTGAGCTCGGCCTCGTGGGCTTCCATTGTGGAAGTACTCATCAGGTAGAAGGAGCAGTGGTTGGCGGTCGCGCCGAAGCCCACCAGCATTCCGTCCTGGTAGAAAGCGGGGAGCTGGTAGCTGATGCGCTCTTCAGCCTTGGGCGCTGCAGCCCTGATGGTCTTTCGAAGGTTCTCGAGCGCGGCCCGCTTGTCCTCGCTCAAGGCTGCCAGGTACTCGTCGATCGTCTTGGCCCGGGTCTTGGTCTTAGCAGCCATGGCAGGTCCTCCTGGCAATCAGACAGCACCGTCGCTGCCCGTTATGCGTGCGGGGCAAGCGAGCCAGGCCACGCTGCCAAAGAGCACGCCGCCGGTCAAGAAGGTCGGCCACCAGACCGGATCGGACCACCCATCCACGATCAGGCCCGCCAGTCCGCGCAAGCCGAGCATGCCCGACGCCACCCACGCCGCGGCGCGCAGCATCCAGCGCGGAAGGGCGGCGCCCCAGGGGCGGACCAGCGCGAGGGCGATGGCCATGGCCGTGATGCTCAGCAGGACCACGCCTACGTCAAACCAGTAGCGCCAGTGGATGGTCATCAGAAGGCGGTGGTTGTCTGTCCCACCAGGGAACCCGGCGGGGATGCCCAACGCCCACCAGATGTGGGGCGCCGCGAAAAGCGCCGCCCACACACAGGCCAGGTAGTTGACCCACGCGAATCGCTGATAACCGATTCTCGCCATGTGGCACCACGCAGCGTGGGCCTAGCCGCCGGCCATCGCCCCCACGACCAGAAAGGGCTCGGCGCCCGCCGCCACCGGGTCGGGGAGCGGTGCGTCGGGAGATTCGTGGGACAGATCCTGCTCGCAGGCGTAGAACCTCACGAACGCCCGGCGCTGCTGGGTGACGTGATCGCGGATCGTCCCGCACAGCATCGGATAACGGGCCTCGAGCGCGTCCAGGACCGCGCGCTGGGTGGCCCGACCGTCGACGTCGAGCTGGACCTCGCCCTCGACGTGCGCCAGCGTCCTCAGATGAGGCGGGAGAACGACCCGGATCATGACAGGGTCTGGACCTCGACCGACAGCACCGGCGGGAGATCCCGGACGATGGGCGTCCAGCTGTCCCCGGCGTCGGCCGACGCATACACCTGTCCGCCGGTGGTGCCGAAGTACACGCCGCACGAATCGAGCGCGTCCACGGCCATCGCGTCGCGCAGCACGTTGACGTAGCAGTTCTTCTGGGGGAGACCCTTGGTGAGCGCATCCCACTCGTCCCCGCCCGTCCGGCTGCGGTAGACCCTCAGCTTCCCGTCGGGCGGATAGTGCTCCGAGTCGCTCTTGATCGGGAGGACGTAGATCGTGTCCGGCTCGTGCGCGTGGACATGGATCGGAAATCCGAAGTCGCTCGGCAGGTTGCCGCTGACCTCGCGCCACGTCTCGCCGGCGTCGTCGCTGCGCATGACGTCCCAGTGCTTCTGCATGAACAGGACGTCCGGACGCGAGGGGTGCATCGCGATCCGGTGAACGCAGTGCCCGACCTCGGCATCGGGGTCGGGAATGCCCTCGGACTTGAGGCCCTTGTTCACCGGCCGCCACGACTTGCCCCCGTCGTCGGTCCGGAACACGCCGGCGGCCGAGATGGCGATGAAGATCCGCTCGGGATCGCTCGGATCCAGGAGGATCGTGTGCAGGCAAAGCCCGCCGGCGCCGGGCGCCCAGGAGGGACCGGATTCGTGGCCGCGGAGCCCGGGGAGCTCCTGCCAGGTCTGGCCGCCGTCAGTCGAGCGGAACAGGGCGGCGTCTTCGACCCCGGCGTAGATCGTGTCGGGGTCGGTCAGCGAGGGTTCGAGGTGCCAGACCCGCGCGAACTCCCAGGGATGCGGCGTGCCGTCATACCACTGGTGAGTGCCGGGGTCGCCGTCGTACTGAAACTCGTTCCCCACCGGCTCCCAGGTCTCGCCGCCGTCGCTGGAGCGCTGGATCAGCTGCCCGAACCAGCCCGTGGACTGCGACGCATAGAGACGGTCCGGATCGGCGGGAGAGCCCTTGAGGTGGTAGATCTCCCAGCCCGCGAAGAGGGGTCCGCTCACCTTCCACTTCTTACGCTGTTCGTCCGAGGTGAGCACGAACGCCCCCTTGCGGGTGCCGACCAGTACCCGTACCTCGCTCATCGCCTGTACCTCCTCGTCGAGAAGCTCCTCAAACGTCGAGCATCACCTTGAAGCCGCCGTAGATCATGCGCTTGGAGTCGAAGGGCATCGACTCCGGATTCTCCATCATCTTCGCCAGCCGCGGGTCCTTCATGACCTTGGCGATCACGCGATCGCGATGGGCGCGGGACTTGTACGTGATCCAGGAGAAGACCACCGTCTCGCCGCGCTCGAGCTTTACGCTCTGGGGGAACGACGTGAGCTTGCCGGGCTGCACGTCGTCGGCGACGCACTCCCGGTAATCGAGGGCGCCATGCTCGCGCCACACCTTGTCAGCCTTTCTCGCCATGCGGCGATAGGCGTCCAGATTTTTTTCCGGCACCGGCAACACGAAGCCATCGACGTAGGGCATGGATCCTCCTTGAAGGTGGTTCGCGGCGACGAACGCCGCCCGGCTGGATGGGTCGGTCGCGGCCCCGTCATCGCAAAATAGCCCTTCCATCCCTGTAGACCCTCCCAAGGCCAGGAACTCATCGGTGGCCGCCGACCACGAAGCGGGTCGGGACCCGGGTCGAAAGAGCTCATGCCTTTCCAGCAGCGCCGCCCCGCGATGGATCGCCCACGATCGCATCAGCCGCTGCTCCCTCCCGGCGGGCCAGCCAGACGAAGGGGAGTGCCAGCGCCTGAATGGCCGCGCCGTAGATGTAGGAAACCGGAGACCGCCGGCGATCTGCGCGCCGGCGAAGATCGCCGCCGCCAGCCCGGCGATCCCGTAGGCCTGCGGGTCGCCGTACAGCTCCAGCAGGTAGGGCTGCATCGCGTAGAAGGCGTAGATCGCCACGCCGTCGGTGAACGGAGCGGCAAGCATGACCCATCTGACCGGCGGGTTGCCCATGCCGTGCTCGATCGAGCGCCTGAGCACCCGTTTCACTTCTTCCACGGGCTGCTTCCCGCGGCTCGGGGTAAAGCCCAGGTCGTGCATGAGAATCCAGGCGGAAACGAACGTCAGGCACAGGACGAGCGTGCGAACGATGTAGGGGACTCCCAGGTTGGTCGCCTGGGCGATCAAGCCTCCGGCGACGGATCCCCCGAGCATCGCGACCCCCTGGACTATTTCGCCTTTGGCGAAGACCGACTCCAGATCGCCGTCGAAGCCCGTGGCGTCCAGCGCATCCACCAGCCAGGCCTCGACCGCACCGGAGAAGAAGGTGAAGCCGAGCCCCAGGAGGACCGAGGCGAGCGCCCACGCCCAGAAGGGGGCCGACACCTGCCACATCCAGACGTAGAGGAGGGTGGATATCGTGAGCGTGAGGGTCCCGAGCAGGTACGACGTTCTCCGGCCGCGCGTATCGGCGGCGACGCCGGTCGGCACCTCGAAGAGCACCAGGCCCGCCGTGAAGAAGGCATTGGCGGCGAACGCCTCGGTGTTGCCCAGGCCCGCGTCGAGCAGGAACAGCGTGTTGATCCCCCAGATGAACGAGGCGGCGAGCGTGTTGAGGAGCAGCAGGAACAGGTAGACGCGCTGAACTCTTCGGGATGAAGGGTTCATCTGTCGTGGGCTGTCCGGGACGGTCCAGCCGGCGGAGCTAGGACCGAATCTGCTTCAGCGACGCGCTGAGCGCGACGGCAAGAGCGGCCTCGCCGCTGACGAGATCCTTCCAGGCGAGCTCCTGTCCCTTCCGCTTCCCCTTGGGGACGAGCTTCAGGCCTTCCGGCGAGATAGTAAGGATGTAGGCCTGGCCATTCACGTCGAGCTCACGCTTGAGCGGTTTTTCGAGCTTGGTAGCCATCACACCTCCTGGGCTCGTAGGACCTTGCCTCAGGTCTGCGCGAGGCAGACCACGAGCGTGCCGAACGCGAGGGTGCCCAGCACGCTCCGAACGGCATGCAGCCGACCCCAGCGCCGCAGCAAGGCCGCGGCCTCGGCGGACTCGGGATCGAGGGTCGGCTCGAGCAGCCGCTTGTTGGTGGGCGCGATGAAGAGGAGCGTGAAGGGCACCACCGCCCCGAGGAGGAGACCGCCCACGAGAAGGCCAGCATGGCCAACGCGCCACCAGGCGCCCACGGCGGCAAGCAGGCCGAGAACGGCGAGCGAGGCCTGCATGATGGCCGCCCGGCGGTAGCTCGGGGCGAACTCTCGAACGGCGACCGCGCCGCCGCACTCCAGCCGGGCCGGGTGCTCGGCGACGCTGACGTAGATCGCGGCGCCGGCGAACAGCCCCGCGCAAGCGGTGGCGAGGATCTCCAAAGCCACTGCTATGCCGCCTGCAGCAATCGAGCGGAGTCACGCGCGTACTGCGCGAATCGTCTCGGATCGCGTCCGGTCACCTGTTTGATGTCGTTCGTGATGCCGCTCGCCCGGTCCTCACGATAATAGCGCTCGAGATCGAGCATCCGATCCGCGATCTCCTCGGGCATGCCCTCCGCAAGCAAGGCGCTCTTCAAATCCGAGGGTGAGAGGTTCACGTGACTGATCGAGCGCCGGAGCACCCTGGACAGCTCCTTCGCCAGCTCTTCATAGGTCAGCGCCTCGGGGCCGGTCAACGTGTACACCTTTCCCTCGTGGCCTGGCTCGGTGAGCGCTTTCACCGCCACCGCCGCGATGTCACGCACATCGACGTGGCTGATCTTCCCCTCGCCGCTCGCGCTGTAGAACGCTCCTTCAGCCCGGATCGTCTCGCCCATGTACGTAACGACGTTCTGCATGAAGCTGTTCGGGCGCAGAAACGTCCATGCGACGCCGCTCGATCCGATCGCTTCCTCGACCGGTCGGTGAACCTTCGCCAGGCTGAACGTCTCGTCCTCGGCTCCCAGCACGGACTGCTTCACGATGTGCCGCACGCCTACCGCCTGCGCCGCTTCGACGGCGTTCAGCTCGAGCTGCGTCTGATTCACCGTATTGGGCCCGAGGAGAAACAGTTTGTCACATTCCTGAAACCCCTCATGGAGGGTCTCGGGGCGGTTGTAGTCGATGATGACGGTGTCGATGCCTCTCGCCCGTGTGGCTTCCGCCTTCTCGTTCGAGAAGTAGGCGGCGCGAAACGGCGCCGTTGCTGATTCGAGCTGCTCGACGAGCTCGCTGCCGACAGTCCCACCGGCTCCGGTGACGCAGATCATTTGTCATCACCTCTCTTCCGAAAATACAGGCCGGTACCGGATTGCCAATCTTCCATTCTCCTTGACTAAACCGACGATCTCCGTATCAAAGTCTCAGTTGGAGTAAAACAGTCATCGTTGATCAACGGGTACTGCATTTGCTTTCTCCTCGATGGAAACAGGCTGCTTCTGCTGCTGCCGCGCTGCGTGCGAAGTCAGGCCTCACCGAGCGTGCGTTATGTGCCGCCAGCGGAGGGCTGGTTCCGGAGTTCCTGCAACAGGTGGTGTCGTTTGAGCACCCACACCAGAAGCGGGAGGCCGACGAGGCTCGGCAGGATCCAATGAACCAATCGCGGCAGGGAGCGCCAAAGCGGCAGATGAGGCCCGTTGTCCACGTAGAACGCCGTCAGCAATAGGATATAGGAAAGGGCCATGCCAGCGACGTGCACTGGGGCCCACCCCTGCCACAAGCGCCGCCGGGCTCGGCGCCCGACCCAGCCCGCCCCGAATGATGCGAGTCCCATTGCAAAGAGGTGGTTATCGGCCGGCCAGCGAAGGATGGAAAGTGCGGTCATGGTCAGAAAGACAACCACCAGGCTCCAGAAGTAAACCGAACCAGCTGTGGGATGCCAGCCAGGTCGTTTTGGGGCGAGCATAGCCATGACACCGACAACGGAGCATAAGAGTCCCGCGACAACATGAATCGCGAGGATGCTGAGGAACACCGGTGATGACGATGGAATCGGGATGCCAAGGATCACTACACCTTCATCGGTCATCCAGATCTGACCTCACCACATCTTATAGTGCACACCAGGGCTCTGAGTCTCCGAGTCAGATCGCTGGCCTGGCACCCCGAGCCGGCGGCGCGGCCGGCAGGCCGAATGCGGCGAAGAACTTCTGATCGGCGAAGAACGTGAGACCGGCGATCGCGTGGTCGCGGAGGGAGAGCACATGGATCACGTGCGTCGGGCAATCGAGCTCCTTGGGGCCCCGGGTGTACTGGGCGAAGGCCGGCTGCCGGTTGGCGGCCGTGGGGACCAGCAGGAAGGCTCCCTCGCCGCCCACCTGGAAGGGCGACTCGAAGAACGCCCGGATCGCCTCGCGTCCCTGGTACCACTCGCGCCAGGGCGGCATGGTCAGGTTCGCGTCTTCCTTGAGCAGTGCGACGAAGCCGTCCAGATCGCTGTGCTCCCAGGCCCGGACGTAGCGCTCGAGGAGCGCCCGCTGCTGCTCGTTGGGCACCGTCGGAGCGTCGGGGCGGCCGGAGGGGAACTGCTTCTCCAGCTTGCCGCGGGCGCGCTGCAGGGCGCTGTTGACCGACGCGACCGAGGCGTCGAGCAGCCCGGCCGTCTCGGCGGCCGACCAGCCCAGGACGTCTCGGAGAAGAAGGACGGCCCGCTGGCGGGGAGGCAGGTTCTGGATCGCGGCGATGAAGGCGAGCTGCACGGCCTCCCGCATCTCGTGGCGCGCCTCCGGTCCCGGCTCAAGCTCGCCCAGCCCCTCCAGGGCCGCATCCGGGTAGGGTTCGAGCCAGGCGATCTCCGTGTCGGGCCCGCCCTCGGGCTTTCGGTTCGACGGTGGACCCTGCGACTCGGGGAGCACGCGGCGGCTCGCGCGCGTGCGGCTGGTGATCGCGTTCAGGCAGGCGTTGGTGGCGATCCGGTAGAGCCAGTTCTTGAACGACGACCGGCCCTCGAACCGGTCGATGCCGCGCCAGGCGCGCAGAAAGGTCTCCTGGACCAGATCCTCGGCGTCGTGAAGGGAGCCCAGCATGCGGTAGCAGTGGAGCTGGAGCTCCCGGCGGTAGGGCTCGGTGAGCTCCTGGAAGGCATGCCGGTCCCCCCGTCGGGCTGGATCGAGGAGCGCTGCCTGCGGCGATGCGTCGGTGACGGGCATGGTCAGGGAGGGAAATACCCCCTGGGTCGGGAAAGTTCAATGGCCGCGACCGCCGCGATGGTCGCGCGCGGCGGGACACATCACGAGCCGGTCGTCCCGGCGACGGCCTCCTCGTACTCGTCGTGGCGACGGAACCACAGGCCGCTCTCGTTGCGCCCGCGTGGCGCCCGGTCGAGCCACTGGTACATGCCCCAGAGACCGTCCAGCCCGCGCGCGTACGCCGAGTAGGTGTGGTAGACGACGCCGTCTTCGAGCGCGAACGCGCTCATGCCCGGGCTTTCCCGCGTGTACGTCGCCCAGTCCGTGCCAACTCCCGCCGCGATCTCGGCGAGCGGACCCTCCTTGCCGGCCTCCAGCGACGACCGGACGTCCATCGTGCGGAAGTTGTACTCGACGACTCCCGACAGCTGCTGCTCCTCGGTGTTCGCCGCCTGGAAGTCGTAGTTGAAGTCGCTCCTGAACGACGACGCCCACGGAAAGCTCCACCCCATCCGCCGCTTGTACGCCTGCAGCTTCGCGAGCGGCGCCCGCGACACCGCGGCGAGCGTGACGTCGTGGTTCGCGAGGTGGACCACGAAGCCGTCGAAGCCGTCCGCGATCGCCGAGCAGGCCGGACACCCTGCCTTGTACTCGGGCCCGAACATGAAGTGGTAGACGAGGAGCTGCGAGCGTGCTCTGAAGAGATCAGCGAGGGACGCGGTCCCCTCGTCGGTCTCGAAGAGGTACTCCTTGTCGATCCGAACCCAGGGCAGCTCCTGCCGCCGCCGCGCCAGCTCGTCGCTGCGCCGCGTCAGCTCCTTCTCGACCTCGAGCAGCTCCAGCCGTGCCGCCAGCCATTCCTCGCGGGTCCCTGTCTCGTGCGTTGGCATTGCTATAGTCTCCTTCGCCTGTTGTTCCAGTGGTATGGATCGCCTGAGGCGCCGGAACTCATTGGCGCCGATCGAGATTCAGCCGTCCGGCGCGTCAGCCGGCTTGTTCGCAGTTGACCATCGACGGCGTGCCGAACCGGTGCGCCAGGCGCGAACGAACGTCTCCTGGACGAGATCCTCGGCATCGTGAAGTGAGCCCAGCATGCAGTAGCAGTGGAGCTGGAGCTCCCGGCGGTAGGGCTCGGTCAGCTCCTGGAAGGCGTGCCGGTCCCCGCGGCGGGCGGGACCCAGGAGAGCGAGCTGGGGCGATGCGTCGGCGACGGGCATGGTCAGGGAAGGGAATACCCCCTCGCTCGGGAAAGTTCAATGGCGGCGATTGCCACAGCCGTCGCGCGCGCGACACATCACGAGCCGGTCGTCCCGGCGACGGCCTCCTCGTACTCGTCGTGGCGCCGCGGCCAGTCCGGGTAGCTCTCGTCGTCGCGTCCCCTGGGCGCCCGGTCGAGAAGCTGCCAGGTGCCGTTCAGGACATCGGTGCCGCGGTCGAAGCCCGAGTAGGTGTGGTAGACGGCGCCGTCCTCGAGCGCGAACGCGCTCAGCGCCATCAGCTCCATGTCCTTGATGCTCAGATCGGCCCGGCGCGGCGTTCCGAAGTTGTACCCCTTACCGGTTCGCTTCTGCTCCTCGGTGAACAGGCCGAAGTCGAGGTTGAAGCCGCTTCCACGCGACGACACCCACGGAAACTTCCAGCCCATGCGGCGCTTGTAGGCGTTCAGGGTCTCGAGCGGCGCGCGCGACGCGCAGAGGAACGTCACGTCGTGGTGGTTCAGGTGAACCACGGCCCCATCGAAGTGGTCCGCCGCGAACGTGCAGCCCGGACAGCCGTGGGGCTCGTTGGGGCCGAGCATGAAGTGATAGACCAGAAGCTGCGAGCGCCCGTCAAAGAGCTCCGCCAGGGTCTTCGTCCCTTTGTTGGTCTCGAAGCAGTATTCCTTCTCGACGGGCACCCACGGCAGTGTCCGCCGCTGCCGCTCGAGCTCGTCGCTTTGGCGGGTCAGCTCCTTCTCGCGCTCCAGCAGCTCCAGCCGCGCCGCCAGCCACTCCTCGCGGGTTCCGGTCTCGTGCGTTGGCATTGCGATGGCCTCCCTTCGCCTGTTGTACCTCTTCCAAAAGTATGGACCGCCTGGGGCGCCGGAACTCATCGGCGCCGATCGAGATTCAGCCGGGTCGGTCGCATCAGCCGGCCTTTTCGCAGTTGACCATCCACGGTGTGCCGAACCGGTCGACGAGCATGCCAAAGCCGCCCGCGGCCCAGGAGGTCTTCTGGAACGGCAACTTCACGGTCCCGTCCTTCGCCAGGGCATTGAAGATGCGCTCGGCATCCTTGACCTTGTCCACGTTGAGCGAAACGGAGAGGCCCTGCGGCTTCTCGTAGTGCTCGGGCGGGCTGTCCGAGGCCATCAGGACCTGATCACCCACGACCAGCCGGGCGTGCATGATCATGTCGTGCCAATCCGGCGGCACCTCGCCGGCGGCTTCCGAATCACCGTAGCTGATCATCGCTTCGATCTTCCCGCCGAGCACCTGCTCGTAAACCTTGAACGCCTCCGCGCACTGCCGGTTGAAGTTGAGGTACGGATTCACTTGCATCGTGCCCTCCTTTGGATTTTCTGGCCGCGGTTTCCACTCATAAGCCGCCTTCCGGGGCCACCTCAGGTTGCCCGGATCGACAGCGCGTGATGGAAGACGTTGCCCGGGTCCCAGCGTGCCTTGACGCGCTGGAGTCGGGGGTAGTTGTTCTTGTAGTACAGCCTGTGCCACGGTACGCCGGAGGTGTTCAGCTCCGGATCGGCCAGGTCGACGTCCGGGTGGTTGATCATGGCGCCGTCGGAGGCCCCGCCCGGCACGGGCACGCCGCCGGTCTTGGCGAACAGCTCCCCGTAGAACGCGCGGACCCAGGCCACGCTCCGGGCTTCGTCCCCCAGGTCCTGCCAGCCGGCCATACAGGCCATGGAGAGGATCGAGTCCCGTTGGGGCGAGGCCGTCGCGTCGGGTGCCACGGTGTTGACCTTCCCCCCGTAGGTCACCAGGCCGAACATCCCCCCGGGAACATCGTGGTCCGTGCGGGTCAGGTAGTGGTGGGCGACCCCCAACTGCCGATCCGTGAGGCGCCGGCGCAGGAACGCGTCCTTGCCCTTGAGGAGTGCGTCCTCCTGGCCCGTCCTGAACAGTTCGGGGAAGGGATCGAGGGCGAACCCGAGCCATGAGCTGGTCTCGACCTCGAGCGTGTGGGGCGCGCCGACTCCCTCGTTGATTGCCGCCACGTGCTCGTCCACCATCCCCTCGGCCTCCGATCCGGCGGTCGACAGGCCTCGCACCTCGAGCTTGCCGGCCTGCCGGCGCCAGAGGAAGAGCGTGCTGAACAGCCTGGCCCGGGGAGAATCGGCTTCGCTGTTCCGCTCGCACCAGGCTCCGAAGTTCTGCACCATCCTCGTGAACGCCGCCTCGTCGACGTCCTCCCAGTTCCACGACACCCGAAACGTCAGTACCGAGTCCGGGGCTTTGGGCAGGAGCAGCGGGGGGTCCGTTCCCATGGCGCCTGGCGATCTGAACCAGTAACGGGTGACGATCCCGAAGTTGCCGCCTCCGCCGCCGGTGTGGGCCCACCAGAGCTCCCGGTTCGGATCCGACGGCTCCCGGGTCGCCACGACGCTCCTGGCGGTCCCGTCCTCGTCGACGACCACCACCTCGACCCCGTACAGATGATCCGCGGCCAGCCCATGCTGGCGACAAAGGAAGCCGAAGGCACCGCCCAGTACGTGCCCCCCGACCCCGATGTTGGGGCTTTCGCCGGCGGGGACCGTCACGCCCCACCCCAGGAACAGCTTCCGGTACATCTCGCCGACCGTGGTCCCGGCCTCGACCGCGAAGGCCCCCATCTCCGGATCGTAGTAAACACCCGTCATCAGCGAGGTATCGATGACCACCTGCACCGCCGGGTCGGCGACAAAGCCCTCGAGACAGTGGCCGCCGCTCCGGGCCACGACCCGCAGCTTCTCCCGCACCGCCTCCTCCACGGCGTCCGCCACCTGATCGGAGGAGCCGACGAGCCGTATGTAGTCGGGCTTCCCGGTGTAGCGCTTGTTGAACCGCTTGCCGGCCAGGTCGGCGTAACGCGGGTCGTCGGGTCCGATCCTGTCCGACGAGGCGCGACAAGGCTGCCGGGAAGCGATTTGAGGCTCAGCTTGCATGGAACTCGACCTTTCGTACACGACCGGAGGCGATCAGCCGGACCATGGCGGACTCGGGCTAGCGTCGCAGCGGAATGAGGGAGCCCAGCCGGTCATCCCGCAGGTAGAGCCCTCCCCAGAGCAGCACGCCGAGGTAGGTCGGGAAGAGGACGTGGCTGAAGAGCGGATCGCCGACTCGCACGTGGGTGGCGACCGCGCCGCCCAGATAGCCGGTCAGGAGGATCGCGCCGAGCACGGACGTGCGTGGCACCACGTAGAAGGCCAGGCAGACGAGCTGGAGGATCCCGATACCGAGGGCGACCCCTTCGGGATATCCGAGCCGGGCGAACGACTCCACAACCACCGGCGGCTTCACCAGCTTCATGACGGCGTCCCAGAGCATGAACAGCACAGGCAGCGCGCTCATGATACGTCCGGCCCACAACCTCTTGTTCGAGAGCGGCGCCGTTTGAACAGCCGTTTCCATATGCCAACTTCTCCTGGGGCCAAGGTTCCTGAACACCGCGTCGCGAAAGCGATCCTAGCCGTACGTCGGGCTCTGCGGCCACCCGGGCGGCGAGTCCTCGAAGTCCTCCCTCACGGCCGGACCACCGCGACGGCGGCCTCGGGCCCCAGTGGAGATTCGGGCTCGGCGGCCGCCCCCACATGTCGCAGCAGGACCACGACGCACGCGGCCGTGGCGATCGCGACCGCCGCGCAGACGGCGGCGCTCAGCTCCAGAGACTGCGCGAAGGCCGCCCGCGCCGTGTCGAGCAGCTCGGTGTTACGCGGGGCGGGCAACCACCGGGCGGCTACCGCGGCGCCCCCCAGCGTACTCCGCGCGGCCTCGGTCGCCTCGGGCGTCATGCCGTCGAGGTTGACGGTTGCCATCGCGCTGCGATAGACGGCGGTCCCGATGCTGCCGAGGATCGCGATCCCGAGGGCGCCGCCGAATTCGGAGCTGGTTTCCGAGATCGCCGACGCCGCGCCGGCACGCTCGGGTGGGGCGGTCCCGACGATCAGGTCGGTCGCCAGGGTGAACACCGGGGCGAGACCCAGCGAGAAGAGGACGAACCCGGTCACGGGGATCGCGGGGCCGGAGGTTCCTCCGACCTGGGTGAGCATCCCGAAGCCAACGGCCGCGAGGCCCAAGCCCGCGGCCATCACGTACGCCGGGCGAACCCGGCGCACGATCAGGGGAGTCGCCATCGAGCCGACGATGAAGGCGACGGCAAAGGGCGTCGTCCAGAGCCCGGCCTCCAAGGGTTCCATCCCGAGCACGAGCTGCAGGTATTGGGCGATGAAGAAGAAGGACCCGAACGCCACGAAGGTGGCGAGCATGTACGCGGCCAGGGAGGCGCTGAAAGCCGGGACCCGGAAGAGGCGGAGGTCGATCAGCGGGTCCGCCAGCTTCCCCTGCCGACGCAGAAACGCGAGGCCCACGACAAGACCGGTTATGATGGACAGCGCGGGCGGCCAGCCGAGGCCGTCCTGGGCGATCTGTTTCAAGCCGTAGATCACCAGCAGCACGGCGGCCAGGGACAGCGCCGCGCTGACCAGATCCAGCCGCCGCGCCTCGGGGTCCCGGAACTCGGGCAGCAGGACCGGCCCCAGCATGAGCAGGAGCACCATCACCGGCACGCCCATCAGGAACACCGAGCCCCACCAGAAGTGTTGCAGCAGGATCCCGCCGAGCGGCGGACCGATCGCGGCGCCGACCGAGTAGCTTGTCACCCACACTCCGATGGCGAACGTGCGTTGCGTCGGGTCCAAGAACATGTTGCGGATCAGCGACAGGGTTGATGGCGCCAGGGTCGCCCCGGCGATGCCGAGCATCGCACGGGTGGCGATCAGCATCTCGGCGCTGATCGAGAGCGCGGCCAGCACCGAAGCCACGCCGAAAGCGGCGGCGCCGATCAGCAGCAGCCGGCGGCGGCCGATCCGGTCGCCCAGGGTGCCCATCGTGATCAACAATCCGGCCAGCAGGAATCCGTAGATGTCCACGATCCACAGGAGCTGCGAGCTGCTGGGCTTCAGGTCCGCGCTGAGAGCCGGCACCGCGAGGTTCAGCACCGTCAGGTCCATGGAGTAGAGCATGCACGGCAGGGCGAGCACGGCGAGCCCGATCCACTCGCGACGTGTGGCTCTGGGAGCATCGATGGTGATCATGCTGATCTCCTGTGCCGCAAGACCTTGACGCCCTGAGGAGGGGCCGTGGCTTCGTTCGGCTCTACTCTGACTCTGTTTCCAGTACGGACAGAATGTTGCCAGCGGGATCCTTGAACCACGCTATGGTGGGACCGCCGTTGCGGAAGATCCCTCTTTTGTCGGTTTTGAGGTCGGGCTCATCATAGATCTCAAAACGGACTCCGCGCTGGGTAAGCTCGTCCACCGCCTGGTCGACATCTTCGACCGGGAAATTCAGGATGGTGAAGGTTGCGGGCGAATGGTTCGGCTTGGGATAGATGAGCACCGTAGCGCCCCCGGCCAGGTGCAGCTCCAGAAGGCCATGAGATTCGGAAACCTCGAGCCCCAGGGTTCGGCCGTAGAACTCTTTCGCTGTTTGCAGGTCGTCAACGGAGAAACCGCTGAATGCGTTGCTTCCTGTCAACATGGCTCCACTCCTTGGTTGATTGCGAGCTCTGAGCATCATGCGCCGGCGGCGGGCTCCGTGAGCACCGACGCAGCGGTAAGATGATCAGTCGTCGTACCGATCGTGGTGGCGCACCCATGCCATGGGGGGCGATAGACCGCTTTCGTCCCGGCCCTTCGGCAAGAGGTCGAGATAGTTGTACGTGCCGAGCAGCAGCTCGTTCCCGCGCGAGTAACTCGAATACGTGTGGAAGACGTCACCGCCAGGGTCCTTGTAGAAGACGCTCACGCCGGGGAGGTCATCGCTCTGGAGCTCGCGGAGCTCGTAGTTGTAGAACACCTTGCCCTTCGCCAGCTCTTCTCTCGTGAACGACACGTGATAGTCGTAGTTGAAGTCGTTCCCGTAGGACGAAACCCACTTGAAGCGCCAGCCCATCCGCTCCTTGAACGCTTCGATCTGCGTCAGGGGTGCTCGTGAAACCACCACCAGCGTCACGTCGCGATGCACGAGGTGCACGCGTGCGCCGTCGATGTGGTCGGCCTGGAACGAGCACCCCACACAACCCTCGCTCCACCCGGGACCGAACATGAAATGCTGGACGATGAGCTGGCTGCGTCCGTCGAAGAGATCGGACAGGGTCTCCCGTCCGCCGGGGGCGTCGAATACGTACTCCTTCTCCACCCGGACCCAGGGGAGCCGGCGGCGCTCCGCGCTGAGCTCGTCCCGCTGACGGGTGAGCGCCTTCTCCTTTTCCAGGAGCGCCTTGCGCGCTTCGAGCCACTCCTCGCGCGAGACGATCTCGTGGTCCGGCATCCTCCACCTGTGTTGAAGTTCACGGAGGTAGTCCTCCATGAGGGTGCGGTCGAGCACTTTGATTCCCGCCTCCGGCTCGCAGCGGTTCGGTGTGCGACTCAGTACGCTCACGGATAGGGACCGCGGACCGGCCCCGGATTCATCGGTGTGTGGATGGCTGACGCGGAACCGGTCGACGATCTGACGGCGCGTGCGACCGTCCCGTCAGCCGGCGCGAGGACTGATCGCGGTCACCCTGCGACCCCGAAGCGCGTCGACGCTCCACGGCCCCGGGCCGGCCGCCGAGAAGTAGAGCCAGAGGAAGCAGAAGAAGACGGCGGGCGCGCCGAGGTTGAGGACGGGCCAGAAGCCTTGCGGCGCATGCCCCATGAAATAGGCCACCGCCATCTCGCCCGACAGCAGGAAGGCCGCCGGACGCGTGAACAGACCGACCAGCAGCAACGCGCCCCCCACCATCTCCAGTGCGCCCGCGACTCCGGCCAGGGACATCAACGGTGCGGTACCCCCGCCCGGCATGACCTCGGCGGGAAACGCCAGCAGCTTGGTGGTTCCGTACTGGACGAACAGGAACGCCGCCATGATGCGGAGGATGCTGAGGAGCTGCGGGGTCCAGGTCCGCCAGCGCGCGGCCAGGCCGCTCGGTTTGTCGGACATTCTCATCTCCTGAGTGGAGTTCGGCGCATTCGGCGTCGATTCTTGCCAATATAGACCGCCGCATGGCCTCGAAATCATCGGCCGAGTGACGGCAACGCTATTGGGAGTCTCAGGGCTGGAAGCGCCGGGCTATCTCATCCGGCTGGGCGCGATGCCGAACTTCTTGCGGAACGTCATCGTGAGATGACTGTGCGACGCGAAGCCGACCTGCAGAGCGAGCCGGGACAGGTTTTCCGTCTCGCCGAGCTTTTCGAGCGTCGTCAGGAGCCGCTGCCGGTTGATATACTGATGAAGGCTCATCCCTGTTTCGCGCTTGAACATCCGGCACAGATGGTAGGGCGAGTAGGCGACCTCGCGGGCGATCCATTCCAGGCGGAGCTTCTCGTGGAGGCGGGCCTGAACGATCTCGATCACTCTGTCGACGGCACGGCGATGCGCGCGTCGGGTCGACGCTCGCTCCGCGGCTGCCTTCCCCGAGCCCGCCATCTGCTCCGTGGCCTCGCCGAGCAGCAGAAGCACGGTCTCGTCCACTTCCAGCGACGCGTCTTCATCGCCTTCGAGCGATGCGATCAGCCGCCTGAGCCGGAGGACATATCGCGGGGGGAGGAGGGCACGGGTCGAGACCATAGCTGCGCGCTTCCTGCGCGCGAGCCCGGCCCGGTCGAGGATCTCGTCCAGACTCTCGGAATCCACACGCACGCCGATCCCGCGGTCGCCTCCGTCACAGGGGTGGCTGGTTCGGTACTCGCTCTGGCGCGGGAAGAAGATGGCGTCCCCGGGGGCGGCCAGGACCTCGGCTTGACCGACGTGTCGGCGGAAGAGCCCGCCCGTCTCGAACGAGAAGGTGTGCTCGCGGCTGGGGATGATTTCCCCCCGCGCTCCGCGAGTCACCCGCGCAGCTCCAGGTGGCCATACGGACCAGCGGGCTCCGGTAGACGGGCTTGATCAAAATCCTGCCAATTTTGGGATGTGTCGCCGGAATGTGCGGTATATTGCCGAGGTCGATGAGCGAACGGTCGAGGCGCGCAACGCTCGAGGAGGACGGGTGGACTCTGGTGTCTGCGGAGGAGCGGCACGCGTCTCATCCGCAGAGCTTCCACATTCCGCCTCGCGATGAGCGTGAGTCGCTCTCGCCGGGCGACGCCGCAAAGCTGCTGTTCGATATCGAAACGAGGGAGGACGGCCGCGTGATGGATCGCGGAGTGGACCGCATGTGGGTCATCGTGAGGCGTCGGGGGAGCGGCGATTACATCGGCGTTCTGGACAACGATCCAGGAACCGCCATGGGTCTGAAGCTGCACGAGGGTGACACCATGGGTCTGAAGCTGCACGAGGGTGACACCATCGCGTTCGGACCGGAACACGTAGCCGACATTGACCGGCCGTCGCGGGAGTACATAGTTGAGAAGTTTGGCGCCGGCTTCTTCGAGGACAGCGGCGCCGACTAGGCTGCCGGAAGAGTGAACCAGGTCCGGCGAGCCGACCCCGCTGCTCGACGACGAGCACTGCTGTTGGTCGTTCTCAGCGCGCTCGTCGGGATTGCGCTCCTCGTCGGCTTCGAGCACTATCGCACGTCTCTTCGCGAGTGGTTCTTGGCCGTGCCTGAAAGATCGGCATATCGAGTGAAGCTCGTGTTCGTGTTCCTGGCTGCGGTATCGTCCGCGCTGCTGGTCGCCCTGGCCTTCTATCTCTGGTCGCTTGGCGGCAAAGTGCTGCGCGCGGGGCAGTTTCCACCGCCGGGTTATCGCGTGATCCGTGATACTCCTATCAGAGGTGGCCAGGCCGCTGTGTTGCGAGGGCGTGGTTTCAGGATCCTTGCACTTTTGCCTGGGGATGGCCTCTGTTCTGTTGTGGCTGCTGCTTTGGCGGCTTGCCTCTCTTCTCGGTGAGGGCGCGGCCTGACCCAGAGCCTCGAGCAGACGTGAGTGGCCGACGCTCGTAGCAAGTAAACCGCTTCGGAGGAGAAACCGAAATGAAGCGAATCGCCCTGCTTTGCTGTGCCATCTCCTTTGCCGCGTGCGCCGATCAGGGGAGAGAGGACCAAACGGAGGGGGCTCCGGGCGAAACCGCCACCCCGGAGGAGACCGAATCCGACACCGCCACGATGGGGCGCGGGGAGGGATCAGCGAGTGCGGATCTCAGAGATGCCGAAGGAAATGCGCTCGGCATCATAGAGCTCCGTGATACCGATGAAGGCGTTTCGCTCTCCGGGTCGCTCGCGGGTCTTTCGCCCGGCGAGCACGGCTTCCACATCCACGAGACCGGGCTCTGCGAGCCGCCCGCGTTCGAGTCGGCCGGGGGCCACTTCGCCCCGGCGGGACGCCAGCACGGGTTCGATCACCCGGAGGGGCCGCACGCCGGAGACCTCCGGAACATCGAGGTGGCCGAGGACGGCACGGTCACGGTGAGCGCGACCGACTCCCTGGTCACTCTCCGGGAAGGCGCCAACGCGCTGCTCGATGACGACGGCGCGGCGCTCGTGGTCCATGCGGAGCCCGACGATTACCGATCCCAACCCTCCGGCGCCGCCGGCGACCGGATCGCCTGCGGAGTGATCGAGGGCTGAGAAGCGAAGCTTTTCAGCGCGCGGGAACCATTCTGCTCGTTCGCGCCACTCATCAGGATAGGAGGAGGTGGAGCGAATGAGGATCACGATGTCAGGACCCGTGACTGCCGGGATGATCGTGTTGACGGCCGGATCCCTGGTCGGGCAGAGCGCTGACGCCCATCGCGCGGGCGAGCGGATCGTCCTGCCGAGAGCGGAGGAGATCGCGCTGGCGAGAAGCGCCGCCCCCCCGGACGTATCCAGGGATGCGACAGTGCTTGTCTTCGAGCGGGGCCGTGGCTACAGGGTTGCGACGGACGGGACCAACGGCGTCGTGTGCTACGTGGCCCGGAGCCAGCCCCAGGCCCTGGAGCCCCATTGCTTCGACGAAGAGGGAGCGCGGACAGTGCTCCAGATCCATCTCCGCGAAGCCGAGCTCCGGGAAGAAGGCATGACCGAGGAGGAGATCGAGCTCGAGATCGCCCGCGGCCTCGAATCGGGAGAGCTGAAGCTCCCCCGGCGTCCGGCCATGTCTTACATGCTCTCCTCGGCGCAGGTGCTTTACAACGATGAGGGTGAGCGCGTGGGGGCCTGGAAGCCGCATCTCATGCTCTATTGGCCGTACCTCGAGCCCGGCGAGCTGGGACTCAGCGAGACCCCGTCGCTGGGCGCCGGAATGGTCGTCGATCCCGGCACCCCGCTCGCCAATCTGATGGTCGTCGTGCCCGAGTTCGTGGATCCCGTGGCCGTCGAGCGACCGTGAGTCCGCTCCGCACGAGACCGGCCGTTTGAGCGCGGAGAGCGAGGAGCCCGATCGAGAGCTCGTGACGGCGTTTCTGAAGGCGCGGTCCGAGCGCGTGTTCCGGATTCTCTTCCAGCGCCACACACCCTATGTGCTGGGCCTCCTGCTGCGGGTCTCGGGCGGTGCCCGGGACGAGGCCGAGGACGTCCTGCAGGAAACCTGGCTCAGGGCGGTCCGCGGTCTCCCCGGGTTCCGCTGGGAATCGAGCCTGAGGACCTGGCTGGCCGGGATCGCCATCCGCTGCTGGAGCGAGCAGGCTCGAAAAAAGAGGGCGATGGCCGAGCCGGCACCGGACAATGGACCGGCCGACCAGGCAGCCCGGGACCTCTCGATCGTCCGCGTCGATCTGGAGCGCGCGGTCCGGCGGCTCGGCGACGACCGCCGCGCGGTCCTCGTTCTGCATGACGTGGAGGGCTACACGCACGAGGAGATCGCGGGGATGCTGGGGATCGAGCCGGGTACCTCGAAGAGCCGTCTCCATCGCGCCCGCCGCGCACTGCGCGCGGTGCTGGAGCCTTCCGATCAGCAGCCGCAAAAGGGGGCCGGATGACGGAACCGGGCGATCTCGCCCCCCAGGAGGCCCAGGCGTTGCGCGCCCTTCGGCGTGACGCGTCGTCGACC
Source organism: Gemmatimonadota bacterium (assembly GCA_050732875.1). Taxonomy (GTDB): domain Bacteria; phylum Gemmatimonadota; class Gemmatimonadetes; order JACCXV01; family JAHWKZ01; genus DASRVA01. Next base: position 23,653 of record JBOHRQ010000021.1, read on the forward strand.
GCCGAGCTCGAAGAGCGCGTCGTCGATCGACTCCGCAGGGAAGGGCTCGTCGGCCGGCGCCGCTCGGGCCGGACGCTCGCCTGGGCGGCGGTGCTGGCGGGCGTCTTCCTGGCTGGCGTGGCGGTCGGCGATCGGTGGCTCGGGGCCCCTGCCGCGGTTGAGCAGACGCGATACGTGCTTCTCCTCCGGGAGGGACCTTCCTATCGGGCGGCGTCCACTCCTGACGCGCGACGCGCGCGGGTCGCAGAGTACGGCGCCTGGGCGCGGACGCTGGCGGGGGACGGGCGCTTCGTGGAAGGAGAGAAGCTCGCGGGGGAGGAGCGTTTCGTGGCGTTCCCGGCGGCTGGCACGGAGGACCGCACGGGCGCGATCGCCGGCTACTTCGTCATCGAGTCCACCAGCTACGAGGAGGCCGTTCGGATCGCGCGCGATTCACCGCACGTCCGCCACGGCGGGGTGGTGGAGGTACGGAAGATCGAGGACACGGGAACCTGACCGGCCCGGTCCTTGCTGTTAGAATACGCCCATGTACGTAGTCGCCGCGATTCTCTTTCTCGTATGGATCCTGGGAGTGTGGCCCTTCCCGTACCCGTTCGCGCTGCCGATCGTGGCTCTCGTTCTGGTGATGGTGAAGATCCTGACCGACTGACGGCAGACCGGGCGGCGCTTGACGCGCGGACCGCCAGCGTCATACTGCAGTCTCCATGAGCCCCCGATCCTCCGAAACGCCGGACCCGAACCGTCCGCAGCGCACCCGTCTCAAGCGCCTTCGCGAGCGGGGCTCCCACGACCGCGAGACGATCGACGCCATCCTGGCGGAAGGCCTCATCTGCCACGTCGGGATCGTGGTCGAGGGCCAACCGTTCGTGATCCCGATGGGCTACGCCCCGTGGGACGGCGGGCTCGTCCTTCACGGCTCGGTCGCGAGCCGACTCCTGCGCGCCCTGGCGTCGGGTACGCCCGCCTGCGTCTCGGTGACGCTGGTGGACGGGATCGTCGTCGCGCGCTCGCTGTTCCACTCGTCGATGAACTACCGGTCCGTGGTCGCGTTCGGGACGGCGCGGCTGATCGAGGACCCGACCGAGAAGGCGCGCGCACTTGAGGCGCTGGCCGAGCATTTGATCCCCGGGCGTGTGGCTGATGCGCGCGGAGTGAGCGACGCGGAGAGCCAGGCCACGTCCGTCCTCCACTTCGCCATCGAGGAGGCTTCCGCCAAAGTACGCACGGGCCCGCCGATCGATGACGAGGGGGACCTGGATCTCCCCGTGTGGGCCGGCGTGATCCCGCTCGCGCTGACCCCGGGGGTTCCGATTCCCGCGCCCGAGCTCACGCAGACGGTCGAGCTGCCTGGATATCTGAAGCGGTATCGGTCAGGGGACGGATAGAGCCGTCGCGTCCGGCAGAGGAAGGATCGTGACCTGGACGGTTGCGGCCTCGGTCACCCCGCAGGGACCTTCCGGGACCACGACCTGCGGAAGCACCGCCTCCACATGCCCTGGCTTGCTGACGCGAACCTCGAAAATGCCTCCCCGGTTGCCGGCGAACACCCAGATCCTCAGCGGATCCCCGGCGCCTTCGACGGCCGTTTCGAAGCCCGACGTGCGCGCCGTAACGGTGGCGCCGATCGCGGCCGGATCGCCCGCGGCGTCGCGGACCTCGACGACGATGGAGGGCCTGAGAAGCAGCGTGCAGACGGGATCCTGGAGCTCGAGGATCACGGCGTCCTGGGGAACCGAGGTGAGGGCCAGCGCGGCCTCTGCCGCGGCGATCGCCTCCTCGCTCAGGTATCCGTAGACGAGGCGATTCCGGCGCTCGTCGGTGTCCGCCGAGACGATGCCGTCCACCTGGAACAGCAGGTCGTCCAGGCAAGAGCGCCAGACGACGAGCTGCCGTCAGTCGTAGCGGCCCTGGAGCCAGCGGATGTCGTCGGTCATTCCGGCCAGGTGGGGGAAGACCGCGCGCAGGAAGTCTTCGAGGATCGGCTGCGCCCGCTCGCGGGTCGCGAGATCGATGAGGTATACCGAGAGCCGGTCTCCCTGGATGAAGAGACCGCCGAAGCCGGGGATCTGCTCGGCCAGTCTGCCGAACCCTCCCTCCCCGAAGACCTCGCGCCATGGAGTGCCGGTCACCAGCGAGCCGTCGCAGGCCCGGATGTCGATCTTCGGAAAGGCGGTTTCACGTGGCGGCTGATCGTTCGGCGGGGGGTCGGTCACGGATTCGCCTCCCCCGCAGCCCAGGGCGGCCGCCAGCAGGAGAGCGACGGGAAGGAGCCGGCGCGGGCGCGAAAGAGAGGTCATCCCAATGACAAAGCCTATCCCGGTCGTCATGGTTGTGTCCAGCAGGGAGTCGCTCATGGTCAATCGTTCACGAAGGCTTTCAGTTCGACTCTCGGCAAGCTGCCTTCCCCGAGGCGGTCCTTCTTTTCAACCCACGGATTCGTGCAGGGTGTTTGCCTTTTGGTGGAGTTCACCAACCGCTTCGCTGCTTCCCACCGGAGGAGGGCACATGAGAGGAACTGCGTTCGTTTCAAGCGGCCGGATCAGGGCCGCGATCTTCGCGCTGGCGCTGCTGGATCTCCCCGGCTGTGACTTCTTCGGCCTGGTGGATGACGATGACTCCGCTCTCCGGATACTGGCGCTCGACGCCTTGGTCGAAGCGGGCGGCACTCAGGGGATCCGGACGGAGAACCGCACCGGCCGGAACATTTTCTTCAACCCCTGCCCGCGGTTCTTCGAGCGCCAAATCGGCGGCGAGTGGACCGAGCTGCCCGAGACCCGTCCCGAGGCGTGCCCGGACCATTTGGATGAGCTCCCGCCCGGAGTCAACAGCGGCTTCGTGACCTTCGGAAGTCGGCACCTTCTGGGAGTTCCGTGTGCTATGGCACCCCGGGGAGGGCCGGGCCTACGTCCATCAGTTCGGCGGCGACGGGACCTACGGGATCGGCACGATGGAACTGGGCGGAGGGCAAGCTCCGGATCGGCCAGGACTTCTTACACCCGGAAGGGACGCGGACTCGACTGGCGCACGACTCGACGCACGGCCCCGGAGAATCGTTTCATGATCAGGCCTACAATGTGGCGGAGGATGGGACCTGGGAGGAGCGTCGCTCCTACGACTGGAAGCTGACACAGGCGGCGGATTAGGCGCTCAGGTTCTGGCCGTCGGCGTGCCGGGCGGCGGCGCCATACCGAGCTGAGCCCGCACGAGGTCGGCAACGATCTCCGCGATCTCGGCCGGCTTCCTCCCCCGCCGCGACAGGCTGTCGAACGTCTCGAAGCTGGTCAGCGTGTGGAGGATATCGAGCGTGCGCTCACGATCGTCTGCGCGGCCGTGCCGCTCCGCGATCCGGCCGAGCAGGACGGTGAGCCCCTTCCTGCGGCGCTCGTCACGCCCGCGGACCCCGCTCGCGAAGTCGGGATCGATGGCGGCCAGTCCGCGCAGGCGGCGGAGCAGAATACGGTCCGAAGCGTAGAACCGGGTCACGATCTCGACGAACCGGTCGAGTCCGGCGACCGGGTCCGGTTCGCGAAAAGCGTCCGGGAGGTCGGTGATCCGGCCGTGCTCGGCCAGATCGTCGAAGAGCGCCTCCAGAAGCCCGGCCTTGGAGTCGAACTGGTAGTACACGGTGGCCCTGGCGACGTCGGCTTCACGGGCGACCATGTCCACCGTGAAGTCGGCGTAGCCGTCGCCCTTCAGGAGCTTCCGCGCCGCCTCCAGAATTCGCTCGCGGTTCTCGTCGATCGACTCCCTGCGCTTGCCGAGCCGGTAGGGCCTCGGGGTCAACTGCGAGCGCGCGGCTCACGACCGGCCGCCCGCCGGCCGCGCTCCGTCAAGAGCAGGACGAGCACTGCCACCAGCACCGCCAGCGCGACCCGGTGATAGATCGTGTTGGCCTCGGTGCTCGGCCCGGCGCCGACAGCGAGCGCGAACGTTCCCACGAGAACGCCCGTGATGCCGAAGACATGGGCCGCGACGGCCAGCGGCCAGGCGAGGCGATCGCTCGCCAGGAGGGCCAGCGCCGCGATCGCGAGAAAGATCCCGATCAGCCCTTCCGCGATTGCGGCGGGGATGATCACGGGCTCGTCGAACCCGACCGGCAGCGGAACCCCCAGATGAAGCACGGCCGCGATCATGAAGGCGATAGCCTCGATGCCAACGATCAGAGGGAGCAGCCGGGCGAGGGCGCCGGCCGGTTTCATGTGGCTTCCCGCGGAGCGGTTGCGGGGCCCGTCTGGGGGCGCTTCCGGGCGACGAGCGAGACGAATGCGCCGATCCCGGTGAAGAGGGCGATCGCGACCAGCGAGCCGATCCAGCCCGGCTTGACCGTCATGAGAAAGATGATCCCCACCGCCAGGCCCATCCGGAGCCGGAGCGAGAGCCAGAGTGCCGGGTCGGTCACGCTGGCCCTAAGGGAGTCATCCAGCTCTCCCCGCGCCGCACCGATGGCCGGACCTAGCCGGCGCATCCGCCGCCCCGTCACGACCGCGAGCGCGGGAAGAGCGAGCAGCCCGAAGAGCCCGATCACGATCCACGGCGCGCCGCCCCAGGACACCGCCATCATGTAGATCCCCGTCACGAGGATCGCGAGGAAGGACGGGGGATAGATCCGGCGCAGGAGCAGGAACGGCCCGAGCCAGCCGCGAGCCTCTTGTGCCGTGGTCGCGCGCGGGAGGTTTCGCAGGCTCGTCCACTCGATTCCGAGCGCGATGAACATACCCAGCGCTCCCATGACGTGAAGAAAGAGCGCGATAGAATAGAGGTTCATGTCATGACCTCCTCGAGGAAGCGTTCCGTAGCAACAAAGTCATACACACTGTATGATTGATTTGCAGAAGAGTCAAACACCAAGTAGGGTCGAAACTGGGGAGGCCACTGGAGGGCCCGTCGGACCCATGGGGCGGGCTAGGGGATCGGCTGCCCCAGCGCGAACGGCCCGTACCCGTGCGTCTGGACGAGCCAGTAGAAGACGAGCGCCGCGCCTGTCATCGACAGGTTCTTCATGAACTGGGCCCGCTCGATCCCCTTCTGACCGGGATCCTGGATCTTCCAGAAGTCATGCATCAAGAAGCCGGTCGGGACGAGGAAGAACACGATCAACCAGGTCCCGAACTCCATGTAGACGCCGAGAAGAACGCTCAGGCCGCCGGCCAGGATCATAAGCCCGCTCACGATTGTGGCGGCCTTGGGGGCCGGGACGCTCTTCGACGCCGCGTACTGGCTCATGGCGCCCGATTGGGTCAGGTGTGCGTATCCGGACGTCAGGAAGATCAGCGAGAAGAGGATCCGTCCGATCAGGTAGAGCCAGTCCATGGGACCTCCCGCGACCGATGTTGGAGAGAGGGGAGACGGGCCAGGCTAAGAATGCCACTCGGTGGCCCGTGTGTCCACGGCCGTCGAGCGTCCGGCGGGTCCGACGCGCTTGGCCACTTCATATCTTGCAGGTATATAACAGAGTGATATAATGGGGGATTCGCAAGTCACCGTCCAATCCCACAACCGGGTGAACAATGAAGAAGAAAACATTCTTCGCGGCTGCGATCACGCTCCTGGTTCTGCCGGCTCCCGGATCGGCTCAGACCGCCACCGCCGACCTGGCGACGCGGATCGACTCGATGGCGGTCGAAACGATGGAGAAGCTCGGGGCACCGGGACTGTCGATCGCCGCCTGGAGCGGGGACGAGCTGCGCTACGCCGAGGGCTTCGGTCTGGCGAGGGTCGAGGACGAGGTGCCGGCGGCCGCCGAGACCCGCTATCGCACCGCGTCGGTCGCCAAGCCGATGACCGCGACTGCGGTCCTGCATCTCGCGGAGAGCGGCAAGCTGGACCTGGACGCGCCGATCCGGACGTACTGCCCGGCCTTCCCCGAGAAGCGCTGGCCGGTCACGGCGCGGCAGCTCCTCGGTCACACCGCCGGCATCCGGCATCCGACCGACGCCGAGGACGAGACGACCATCCATTACGAGACGATCGAAGACGCGCTGGTCGTCTTTGCCGCCGACTCGCTGCTCAACGAGCCGGGCACCGAATCCAACTACTCGACGCTCGGCTACATGGTCCTCGGCTGCGCGATCGAAGGCGCGTCGGGGCGCCCGTTCATGGAGGTCCTCGAGACGGCGGTCTTCGAGCCCGCCGGCATGGTCTCGACCACTCGCGACACGGTGCCGCGCTCGGATCTCACGCGGGCGCTGGGGTATCGGAAGGACGCCGAGGGACGGATCGAGCCCTCGCTCCAAGTCGACACCAGCTTCAAGCTCGCCGGCGGGGGGCTCCTCTCGACCGCCGCGGACCTGGCCCGCTTCGGCGGCGCGCTGCTCGAGGGAGAGCTGCTGTCGCCGGAATCGCGGGCGTCGATGCTGGAGCCGGTCGCTCTTCCGGGTGGGGAGACCACCCCCTTTGGTATGGGGTGGCTGGTGGGGAGCAAGTTCGGGCAGAAGTACGCCATCATAGCCGGCCAGCAGGAAGAGGTTTCGAGCATCCTGCTGATCCTTCCCGAACCCGGGATCGCGGTGGCGCTGATGAGCAATCTGGAGCGCCATGCCAAGGAATTGGCCCCGCTGGTCGTTCAGGTGGCCACCGCGGTGGCCGGCGCCGCTTCGCCTTCCGATCCGGGCACGCCTTGAGCCGCGTCAATCGCACCCGCTACACGATCCTCGGATGCCTCACGATCGAGCCGATGTCGGGCTACGACATCAAGAAGTTCGTCGACGAGTGCGTCTCGCACTTCTGGAACGAGAGCTACGGCCAGATCTATCCGACCCTCGAGAAGATGGAGGCCGATGGGTTGATCAAGGGACGCAGGGAATCGGGCGAGCGGGGCGCGGATCGGATCGTGTACCGCATAACCGCCGCCGGACGGAAGGATCTCTCGGATTGGCTCCTGGAGCCGGCCGAGTCGCAGAGCCCGCGGGACGAGTATTCCTTGAAGCTTTTCTTCGGCCACGTCGTCGGGCCAGCCGGCAGCATCGAGCACATCGCGCGCCTGCGGGAGAGCAGCCGCGCGGCGCTCGATGGCCTCGCCGCGGCGGAGCCGGAGCTCGAGGCCAGCGACGCTCCCTGGGCGCCGTACCGGCTCGCCGTTCTGCGCGGCGGCCTGCGGTACACGGAGATGGTTCTCGAGTGGTGCGACGCGACGGAGTCGGATCTGCGGAAGCTGGAATGACCCGGCCGTGGCAGCCCCTCCCCACTTGCGACCATGGACACAGTTCGGTTATAATACCGAATAATGAATGCATTCGGTAGGAAAGGCGAAGTATACCTGGCGCTGATCGGCGACGTGGTCGGCTCCAGGGCGGTCGAGGGGCGAGCCGAGCTTCAGCGCAGCCTCGAGCGGGCGACGGGCCGGGTGAACGAGATCCTCGCCCCGGCGCTGGCGGCGCCCCTCACGCTGACGGCCGGCGACGAGATCCAGGGCCTCTTCCGGGACCCGGCGGCGATCGTGCACGCCGTCGTCGAGGTAGCGGACGCGGTCTTCCCGGCGCGGCTGGTCCACGGGCTCGGGCTGGGACCCCTGGAGACCGACCTGGGCCCGGACCCGGCCCTCCTGGATGGGCCCTGCTTCCACCTTGCCCGGGAGGCCCTGCAGGAGGCCCGCGGGGAGGGGAGCTGGCTGGTCGCCCGGGGGCTCAGGGAGCCGGGCGACGTGGTGGTGAGCTCGCTCTTCCGGCTTCTCGGCGAGCTCCGATCGCGATGGACGGAGATCCAGGCCGAACACGTCCGTCACGCCCGCGAGCGGCCCCAGAAGGAGGTCGCCGAGCGCCTCCGTAAGGCCGAATCCACGGTCAGCGAGAGCCTCAAGGCCGCCGGGTTCCAGGCGGTCCTGGAAGGGGAGAGCGCCTTGCGGCTGGCGCTCGTGGAGTTCGGCTCCAAAGCAGAAGCGGCGCATGATTCGCCTATCGAGGCGAACCGGACGTGACCGCGAGCGACACCCTCCTCGCTCTCCTGATCGCCGGCCACGTCCTGGCGGATTTCGCCTTCCAGACCCGCCGGATGGTCGATGGGAAGCGAGGGCTCGGGTGGCTCGCCCTGCACGTGGTCGTGGTCGCCGTCGTCCAGGCGGCGGTCGCGCTTCCGTTCCTCTCGCCCCGGGCGATGCTCCTGATCGCGGGTCTCGCGTTCACCCATGCGGTGATCGACCGCCTCAAGTCCTCTGCCGCCCACCCGCAGGGGCTCGGTCCGTTCCTCGTCGACCAGGCGGCGCACCTGGCGGTTCTGATCGGGGTCTGGATCCTCTGGACGCCGGCACCGATCTGGCCGGCTCCGCTCCTTCCGCTCTTCAGAGCCATGGTCGCCACGTGGTCGATCGTGGCCGTGCTCGCCGCCGCCTACGCCTTCAACGGACATGGCGGCGCCGCGATCGTCGCCGCCGTTCTCGCCCGGCACCGGCTGGACGAGGCGACGGACGGTATCACCGAGGAGGAGAGGTCGCGGGGAAGGACGATCGGGATCCTCGAGCGGGTGATCCTCCTGACGCTCGTGATCATCGGGCAGTGGGGCGCGCTGGGGTTCGTCATCGCCGCCAAGTCGATCGCCCGCTTCAAGGACCTCGACCAGCGCGACTTCAGCGAGCGCTATCTGATCGGGACGCTGACGAGCGTGGCGGTCGCGATCGCGAGCGGTCTGGCCGTGCGGGGGTTTCTCGGCATGATCGGGGGATGAGGTTGGCGAAGCGGGCAACTCACTCGGGACAGTAATCGGCCTCCCACATCAGGATCGGATGGCCGACGTTCTCCACGATACCGGTTGGGGGACCGTCGGCCTCGAGGGTCAGCCGCGTAGTCGTCTCGACCAGCTCGACCTCATGGACCCGCACACCGGCCGCCGACTCCACGCCGATCGGGAAACGCAATCGATAGGGCTCCTCGGTGCGCTGGCGGATCGTAATCGCGGCAGCGTAGCGGTCGTCCGTGCTGGCGTCCTCCCAACGGACGTCGAGCACCGGTGCACCTGCCCGGTCCAGCCACTGTGCGAGGAAGGCCTCCAGCCCGGAATCCGGGGGAGAGGCCCTGAGCAGCGCTTCGCGAAGCTCGGGGAGCGAGAGCGTCCCGCCTCCGTGGACTTCGAGCACGGTTCGGAGTGTGCCGAAGAACCGCTCGTCACCGAGCCTCCGGCGGATCATGTGGTAGACCCAGTGGCCCTTCGAATCCGCGAGGTTGTGCTGCCAGCCGCCACCCGACAGCTCTGCGAGCGGTGCGTCCAGGCCGGCCAGCTTCATCGCCCAGAACCCCTTTGCCGACTGGATCGGGTTGTATCCTTCCCGGCTGAAGCGGAGAAACTCGACCGCCGCCCCGGGTCCCTCGAGCGCCTCGATCGCCAGCACGGCGCCGTACTGCGCGAGCGCTTCGCCGGTCATGAGCGCGCCGGGCTCGACCGCGCGCGCCCAGTTGCCCCACCAGCCGTGGGAGAGCTCGTGCGCGAGAAGCGGCAGGTCGGCCGGGCCGTCCAGCGCGTCGGCGCGGGCCATGAAGAATCCCTGCTCGGACGAGCCGGTCCATTCCGCCAGCTCCAAGGGGATCTCCGCGAGCGCGTAGCTCGTATACGGGTACGGCCCGAAGCGGGCCTCCAGCGCCTTCATCACATCCGCCAGTACGGTCACGAACTCATCCGCCCGCTCGCGGTGCGAGAGGAGATAGACGCCGATCGAGCTTCCGCCGGCTTCGTCGACCACGACGGTATAATCGGCTGCCGCGAAGGAGCGGGCGAGCGGCTTGTCGCTCGTCCATGTTTCGATGGCCCGACCGTCTTCGATCGTTCGGTTGATTCGCTCGCCGGAGGCCACGCTCCGCCACCCGGCAGGCATGGAAATCGTAGTCATGCCGGGCGCGCGATAGCTATCCGCGATCGGGTACCACGTTCGCGCCCAGGAAGCGAAGGCGGCGGCGCTGTCGACGACCATCTGGAATCCGCGTCCGACGCTGACGAACGAGACGCCGACCTGGATCTCCTCGCCTTCCGCAACCGGACGGTCGAAGGACAGGACCGCCTTCGTGGCGGAGGAGTCCATCTCGATGGTGGCGATCCGTTCTGGATCGATCAACTTCACCAGATCGATCGCAATCGCCTCGCCGACCTGGATCTCGAGCCTGGAAGCGGCCGCTTCCACCGGCCGGAGGCGCAGCGTTGCCCCTCCCTCGAGCCTTGCTTCTTCAGGAAAGAGGCTGACGTCGAGGTCGAGCCGGGTCGTCTCCCATGCTGATTCCTGGCTCCATGCCGGTCGGGGGCCGATCAGGACGAGGAGGATGATCAACGAAGCTCGTTTCACGGGAACTCCTCGATGTGGAATTGATGTGAACGGTAGCCATCGCCCTTGAAGGTCCGCCC
>JBOHRQ010000022.1:0-33356 GCA_050732875.1 Gemmatimonadota bacterium
CGCGGCTAGCTGCCGGGCGCCCCCGGCCCTTCGCGCAGACGGCTTGAAGGAGGCTTACGACCGAGGCGCCAGGATCTGAATGAACTCGCGCGGGCTCACGATACGAATGGCTTCCCACTCGCCGATCGACAAGAGGTGCGGGTCGCCGCTGACGATGTAATCCGCATGACTCGCCAAGGCTGTGGCCAGGTATTTGTCATCGTCCGGATCGGACTTAACGACATGAACCTCCGGGGGGTCAGTCAGGGATTCCGCGAGAAGTTCCATCTGAATCAACAGCCGTTCAATCTCCTCGTCCGGGCGGTCGATGCGTTGGCGAACGTGCGGTCGGAAGAGTGCGTCACGGATCTCCTCGAGGATTTCGGGCGAGAGGACGACCTGGAAGGATCCTTCCTCGAGCCAATGACGAAGAATCTCCCCGGGCGGTCCCGCGGGACGAAGGAATGCGCTGACGACGACGTTCGCGTCGAGGACGGCGCGCATCACGAGGTCTACTCTGCCCGACCGCGCTCCAGCCTTGTTTCGTGCTTGGCCTCATCGGCGAGAACCTGGGCTTCCTCTTCGGTGAGGTCGCGGCCACGCCGACGGTCCAGGAACTCGAGAATTTCCGTGCGTGCCAGACGTCGCATCTGCTCGATCCGCTCGACGGGAACGAGCGCTGCCAAGGGCTTGCCGCGACGTTCGATGATGTACTCATCGCTGCGCAGGGCGACCCGGTTCAGCATGTCTCCCAGACGCTGCCGGACTTCGAGGGTGGACACTCTCTTCGCCATCGGCGTCTCCTGTCTCCAACTGTAAGAACTATAATAATTGCCATGGTATTCCTAAGTCAACCTCGGAGCGGCCCGCCCACGTTTCCTACCCCAGGGGGAGTCGAGCTCGATCATCGCGTCGGGCGCCCGCGCATTGGAGCCAGGACGGCTATCGCCCGTACCGGCCGGTCAGGGTCGCCGTTCCGAGCGCGTGGTCCCGCGCGGCCGTCTCCGCCGCACCTCGATCCGCGCCCGGCTCGAGGCCCAGCGTCGCGTCCAGGGCGGTCAGGGTGAAGACGTAGCGATGGGGCTTTCCGGCCGGGGGACAGGGGCCGCCCCAGCCGATCCGCCCGAAGTCGTTCGTCCCCTGCGCCGCCTCCCCGAGATCCTCCAGACGTTCGGCGGATCCCACCTCCTCGGGCAGCCCGTTGAAGCGTCCCGGGATGTCGTAGATCACCCAGTGCACCCAGTCGCCGCGCGGCGCGTCGGGATCGTGGACGACCAGCGCGAGCGAGGCCGTCCCCTCGGGAGCTCCCTCCCACGCGAGAGCCGGGGAGACGTCCTCGCCATCACAGGTGTGGCGGCGGGGGATCATGCCTCCATCCTCGAAGGCATCGCTCGTCAATCGCATCGAATCCTTCACCTCCTCAGGGGCGGTTTCCGGCCGGCCCGCGGCACCGTCGCCGCGGCCGTCCTTGGCGCAAGCGGGAAGGGAGCCGGCCAGAAGCGCGGTGATGATCAGGGCTGAAGTCGATCTCATCGGGATTCGGGTGTCACCGTGGTCTCGATCCGCTCCCCGTCGCGAAGGATCACCACCGGGACGGGCTCGTCGGCCTCCAGCTCCGCCAGGACGGCGGTATAGCCGTAGACATCCTCGACCTCGCGGCCGGCCAGCCGCACGATGACGTCGCCCGCCATGATCTCCGCCTCGTCGGCTGCACCGCCGGGACGGACCGAGGAGAGACGCAGGCCGTTACCCTCGAAGCCGTAGTCGGGAAGGACTCCGAGCCCCACTTGAAACGCCATCGGTCGGGGCTGAGTGGACGGGGCGTCGGCGTAGGGGACGGGCTGGCCGTCGGCGGCCGCCCGGACCACCGCCTCGACCCGCTCGAGGACCTGGACCTCACCCGCGGCGTCAATGGTGGTGAGATCATCCCCCGGCTTGTGGTAGCTCTCGTGCGTACCCGTGAAGAACATGAGCACGGGAATCCCGGCGCCGTAGAATGACGAGTGGTCGCTCGGTCCGAAACCGTCGGGGACGGTCTGTATGGTCCAGCCCGCGCCGGGCTTCAGCCCCTCCACGACCTTGGGCCAGGCCGGGGAGGTCCCCGTCCCGTAGATCGTCAGCTTGCGGCGGAGCCGGCCCACCATGTCGAGATTGACCATCGCCACCGTTCGTTCGAGCGGCCAGGGAGGTTCCTGGACATAGTGCTGGCTCCCGAGCGTGCCCAGCTCCTCGCCGCCGAAGAGCGCGAACACGACGCTTCGAGACGGGGGATCGGCCGCGATCGCCTGGGCCAGCTCGAGAACGCCCGCCACACCCGAGGCGTTGTCGTCGGCGCCGTTGTGGATCGCGCGCCGGCCGGGGGCGAGCGACCCGGAGCCGCCCCAGCCGAGATGATCGTAGTGGGCGCCGACCACGATCGCTTCTTCGTGGAGCGCAGGGTCGCGGCCCGGAACCCAGCCGATGATATTGGCGGTCGTATCGCGTTCGCCGGCGACGTCGTGAAGGCCGTGCGGATAACGGCGGACGGCGGTCGGGAACGTGAAGGGCTGAAGGTAACCGCCCTCGGGCGCCTCGAGGCCGATCGCCGCGAAGCGGGCGGCCAGCCAGCGGGCGGCCTGGGCCGAGCCCGGCCGACCGGCCTCGCGCCCCTCGAGCGAGTCGTCCGCGAGCACGGCGATCACGGCGCAGATCTCCTCCGCCGTGATCGCCGGAGCTGGCGCGACCGCCTGTGGGCTCGCCGGGCACGTGGCCGAGAGATCGCGCGCTCTGTGCTGGCCCAGGCCGGGGGCGGCGGCGACCAGCAGCGCGGTCGTCGCAGCGAATCCGATTCGACACGATCGGCAGGAGAGGAGACGATCATACCGCATGCCATCAATATGAGATTCCGGAGGCCGGGCCGCATCGTCCTCACGGGCGCCCTCGGCCTGTGTCTCTCCGTCTGCGGAGCCCCCGGTGAGTCCTCCTCCGACGCACGGTCGAGCTCCGACGCGCCCTCGAGCTCCCTCTATTCCGGGGAAGAGGCGTATCTGGCCGCTCCCCGCCAGCTCACCTTCGAGGGCCAGAACGCGGAGGCCTACTTCGCACCCGGCGACGAGCGGCTGATCTTCCAGGCTACCCCGGACTCCCTCGGTTGCGACCAGATCTTCACCATGCGGCTCGACGGCTCGGAGAAGCGCATGGTCTCGACGGGGGAGGGCGTGACGACGTGCGGCTACTTCCTCTATCCCGCGGGCGACTCGCTCCTCTTCAGCTCGACCCACCTGGCCGGTCCTGGGTGCCCGCCGCGGCCGGACTACAGTGGCGGCTACGTGTGGCCGGTCCACCCCGGGTACGACGTGTTCGTGACCGCCCTCGACGGGAGCGGGCTCCGCCGTCTGACCGACGCACCCGGCTACGACGCCGAGGCGACCATGAGCCGGGACGGCTCGCGGATCGTGTTCACCTCGGTCCGGGACGGCGACCTCGAGATCTACACCATGGCGCGGGACGGCTCGGAGTTCCGCCGGCTCACCCGCGAGCCCGGCTACGACGGGGGCGCCTTCTTCTCCTACGACGGATCGAAGATCGTCTACCGGGCCCACCATCCGGATATGCCGGACGAGCTCGAGGACTACCGCGGCCTCCTGGCCGAGAACCTGGTGCGTCCTTCCCGGATGGAGATCTGGGTCATGGACGCCGACGGCGCGAACAAGCGGCAGCTGACCGACAACGGCGCCGCCAACTTCGCCCCCTACTTCTTTCCGGACGGCGAGCGGATCGTCTTCGCCAGCAACATGCACGACCCGGAAGGGCGGAACTTCGACCTCTACGCGATCGGGGTCGACGGCAGCGGCCTCGCCCGGATCACCACCCACCCCGAGTTCGACGCCTTCCCGATGTTCTCCTCCGACGGCCGGCAACTCGTGTGGGCTTCCAACCGCAACGCCGCCGAGCCCGGCGACACCAACGTCTTCGTGGCGGAGTGGGTGGGCGACAGGTAGGGCCCGCGGGAAGCAGGCTCGCGGCCGGTCCCGGACCGGGCTTTGCCCGGGCGGCCCCCTCCGGCCCCCCAGGGGGGCTTGCGCGGGAAAGTTAGTCTAGACTAAAATACCATCTCATGGGTAAGCCGATCCGAAGTCGCCAGGGGTTGCTCGCTGCCGCGGTGCTGCTGGCCGTGGTCTCCGTCCCCGCCGTCCTGAACGCGCAGATCGTGGCCCCCCTCGTCACCGACCGCCCCGACTTCACCGAATCCGCGCTCACCGTGCCGCGCGGGGACGTCCAGCTCGAATCGGGCTACACGCTCACCCGCGCCGACGACGCCGACGAGCACGCGCTCGGCGAGATCCTCCTCCGGATCGGGGTGGCGGGCCGGCTGGAGGCCCGGATCGGCCTCGGCTCCCACGCGTGGAGCGAGGCGCCGGGCGAGGATCCGTCGGGCTTCGAGGATCCCGCCCTGGGGCTCAAGCTCGTGCTGTCCGAGGAGACGGAGACGGGGGGCCTCGCGGCCGCGGTCCTGGCCGGGACGAGCGTTCCCGTCGGCGACGAGGACGTGGGCGAGGACGAATGGCAGCCCGAGATCACGCTCGCCCTGTCGCGGGGCATCGCGGACGGCCTCTCGATCGGCGGCAACCTGGGCTACGCGTATGCCTCCGAGGGCGGCGACCGCTTCGACCAGGGCTCGGCCAGCCTCGCGCTCGGGATGGAGCTCTCGGAGCGGTGGGGATCCTACGTCGAGGCGTTCACGATCTTTCCTTCCGACGCTTCGGGCGAGGACGCCGCGGTCGTGAACGGCGGTTTCACCTTCCTCGTCCACCCGCTCCTTCAGCTCGACGCCCGTGCCGGCGCGGGCCTGACCGAGGCGGCGCCCGACTTCTTCCTCGGCGTAGGAATCGCGCGGCGCTGGTAGGCGGGCTCGCAATTCATCCCCGACCGTCAGCGAATCAGCCAGTTCAGGTATAGCCTCAATTTGGCAGTGGATCTCGGCGATGCGTATTGGCCTGGCGCTCAACGGCGACGTCGCCGCGCCCGAACTACAGCCCGTAGATCAGCGCCGCGTTCCCTCCCAGAATCCTGGCGCGATCAGCGTCCGACACATTGATCCCTTCGAGCGCCTCCTTCATGGAAGGGATGCTGCCGATGGCGTGCGGGTAGTCACTCCCCGCGAGCACGCGGTCGGCACCGGCAAATGCGATCGCGAGCTCGAGCGCCTTCGGGTCGAAGTTCACGGTGTCGTAATACCAGGCCTTCAGGTACTCGCTGGGCGGCTTCGTCACGTGTTCGCGGCACTCGCGAAACGCATGATATCCGCGGTCGAGGCGCTCGGCGAGATAGGGGACGGCGCCGCCGAGGTGGCTCAGGACCCAGTTGATCCGTGGATAGCGCTCCGCGACTCCGTTGAAGACGAGGTGCGCCGCGGCAACGGTCGTGTCGAACAGGAACCCGACCAGCGGCATCAGCCAGTAATCCGTCATCTGGCTCACGTCGTACGGGTTGGTGGGATGGATGTGCAGTACGGCGCTCTTGTCGTTCGCGATCTCGTAGAGCGGCCAGAAGCGGCTGTCCGCCAGGGCGACGCCATTCACGTTGCTGAATAGCATGGCGCCCGGAAGCTTCAGCTCCTCCGTCAGCCGGCGAAACTCCTTGACCGACGCGGCCGGATCGTTCAGGGGGAGCGTGCCGAGCGCGGCGAACCGCGGCCCGCGATCCATGGCGATCCGTGCCAGCGCGTCGTTGACGAGTGACGCCAGCTTCGCGCCCACAGACGGCGATTCGACGTGTGTCCCGGGCGTGGTCAGCGTGAGGACCTGCGTGTGAATGCCCTCGTTCTCGAGCGTCTCCTCGCGGTGCCGGAGATCGCGGTGCCCCGGCACGAGGACGTTGTAGTCGCCGGGGTAGTGAACTTCCGGATCCCCGCCCGCCCCCGTCCTGAGGTCGACGACGCTGCCGCCCGCGCGGATCGCATCCAGGTATTCCGGCGGGTAGAAGTGATTGTGCACGTCGATGATCCGCACGCGGCTACGCTCCTGAACGATTGAGGGACATCAGATAGTAAACGGGCAACCCGCTCAACACGAGCAACAAGCCCGTCAGACTCGACCGGGGCTCGTTGACGATCTGCGTGACGACGATGAAGAGGCTCGCGGCCACGAACAGCGAACACCAGAGCGGGTACCCGGCGAGCCGATATGCGGGCCGGTAGTCGGCGCGCTTTCGCAGGACGAACAGCGATGCTGCCAGCGCGGCGAAGAACAGCCACTCGGTGTATACGACGCGCGTGAACAGGTCGCGGTAGGTATTCGTTCCGATCAGCACGCTCGCCCACACGGCCTGCAGCGCGATGGCGCGGTGCGGCGTCCGGAACGTCGGGTGTACCGCGCTGAACCGGCGAAACAGCAGGCCGTCGTTGGCCATCGCGAAGTACACGCGCGGCGCGGCGAGGATCACGCCGTTGAGCGCGCCGAGGGTCGAGAGAATGACTAGCGCGGAAACGATCTCCGCGCCGGCGGCGTTCGGCGCGATCGCGTCGGCGAGATCGGCCGCGACGCGGGTTGACGACGCGACGGCCGTCATCGGCAGCACGTGGAGGTACGCCGAGTTCAGGGCAACATAGAGCACCGTCACGAGCAGCGTCCCGGCAAGCAGCGCGCGCGGAATGGTGCGTGCCGGGTCGATTGTCTCATCGGCGGAGTAGGACACCATGTGCCAGCCGCCGAACGAGAACAGCCCGGCGATCATCGCGGTCACGAACGCCGATATGGAAACCGCGTTGGGCGGTCCGGCGCCGGCTGGTGCCGGTGCGGCCGGAGCGCCGACCAGAAACGCCGCGCCGATGATCACGATGATGGCAAACACCTTGATGAACGTCAGCGTCGCCTGAACCAGGCTGGCCGGCTTCACGCCCACGTAGTTGACCGCCGACACCACGGCGACGCCGAGTATCGCCATCGCGCGAAGCCCCATGTCGGTCATCTCGACGAACGTCCCCACGTAGCGCGCAAAGACCATCGCGATCACGGCGACGATCCCCGTGTGCATCGTCCAGAACATCGCCCAGCCCCAGAGGAAGCCCGCTGCCGGCGAATACGCGCGGCGCAGGAACACGTAGACACCCCCCGTGTGGGGCCACGCCGACGAGAGCTCTGCTATGACGAGCGCTCCGATGAGGGTCAGCAGCCCGGACAGGAGCCACACCGCCAGCACACCGCCTTTGGACGGGACTGCACCGGTGACCTGCGACGGCTGCACGAAGATCGACGCGCCGATGATGATCCCCACGACCATCGCGGTCGTGCGGACGTAGCCCATTGTTCGGCGAAGTTCCGGGCCAGCGGCATCGTCCGGGGTGAGGGTCATGGGGCAGGGTCGCGAACGACTGTGGTCGGGTCTACTGCACTGCCCGCGCGATCCAGCGAGATGGAAGACGCCCCGTCGCGGGCGGAAGCCTGCGCAGCCAGCGTCATGCAGAGTTGGAGGCCTTCCGCAGTTTGAACGCCACCCAGTTTCGCGTCTCATCAATCTCGCTGTTACTCATGGTATTGCTTCTCCAAAGGCGGCGTACCACCCGCAGTCAATCGTTTCCGATCCGGTCTGCACGCAGGCTCAGCACACGCACCGACGGCACCCCGCCCACCGACGGGTTGACGCGGTTGTTGGGCGGCGAGCCATTGAGCAAGTCACTACCGCGTCCACAAGCGACCGGCAAGTTCGGGAGGAGGGACTTCGGATCCTGTGGATAGAACTGAGAGGGCTCCACCTTGGTTCGGAAGGGCTCCTCCTGTGGCGCCGCAACAATCAGTCAGAGCGATTCATCGGACGTGTCGTTAAAAACCTTACGGAGCATTTGCGGAGCTACGAGGACGCAGTCATATGGTGGCCCCGTGATTGTGGTTTTGCCGACTCGCATGCGCCCGAGACCTTCCAGTAGAAAATAGAGCTCCCACGAAATCGACATGCTTGTGCCATGTATTCGCGGAGTAAGGCGGAAGACGCCACAAGCGTCCTCCGAGGCGGTCGCTCCCTCGAGATCATTGACAAGGTTTGCGTTCGGGAGCCTCATGATATTCGAGTCTCGCCAGTGCTGCGCATCTGGCAGCAGCACCGAGAACCCGTCATCGTGAATCGACATCGCTTCTCCTCGCCGCCCCACGCCCGCGATCAGCCGACGGTTGCATCGCGTTGTTGGCCCCAATCCGGCCGCGCAGGATCCGCGCGCACGGGAACATGCCCGCTCGCTCCAGGGTGCGGCGCGATGCGTCGTTATCCTTGTGGCAGCGCGCCGCAGGAACACGCTTCATTTCGCGGCACATGCGCTTCAGCTCCTGGACGAGGTAGCTACCGAAGCCTCGTCGCTTGCACGGACCGGCCACCTCCATGTAGATGTCGCCATATGGAGGGTTGTAATGAAAGAAGAGCCCGCCAGTGGCTGCTAGCTTGCCCTCGTACTCAAGTCCCCACTCACCCACTGGCTCGCGAGTGTGCGAAAAAACCGTCGCTCGATCGGACTCACTCAATGGTCGCAGCGTGACCCCTCGCGGGGAAACGAGACCTGTCGTGACGACGTCGGCGAATAGAATAGTGTCGCTTTCCCAATCGACACCGCAATCAAAGAGCATGAGCGTGAGCAACACGTCGTTTGTCTGTGCCTCTATCGTACGAGCTCCGCTGACGGCCACGAGTCGACGGAACAGAGGCACAGCGAACCGTCGCGCCGTGGGAAGGACAAAGAACTCTTTCACGGTGTCCCTTGGCTCTCGAGGCGCGCCGCCGACGGAACCGTAGCCGACAATCTCGTCATCGAGGCGGCAAAGGTATGAATTGGTAAACCCACGAGCATGCCAGGAGTCGTGAACGATCTGGCAATTCATCTCACGACGGTACTCCTCGCGGAATGGAAGTATGGCCTGGAGCGGGACCTGCGACACATCGGTATCGGGGGAAGAAGTCAATGAATGATGCTCCTGAAGCATCGCGGCCTAACGCCGGGCCTGAGCTGCGGCTTGGAAGCGGGCGCGAGGCACGAGCGGAAGCTGGAAGCCGTCAGCTCCAGGCCTTTGTTATGTGGATGAGCACGGCGTAGTCAAGTGGTGTCTGCTTCTGCCCCATTGCCGTCATTCACGGGAGCGCGGACCCCATGCACCAAGCCATGCTGTGAGCCTTGATCTTTCGCGGATCAACCCATCCTGATTGAAGTGGTGCACACAAAAATGCGCCCATGAATCTTCGAACGCCATCTCCATAGCACCCGTCACCGAGGTCGTACCTACCCCGATTTCCGCGTAGGTAAACTCGAAACTGCCACTAGGACGTGCCAGCGCAATGTGAAACGGTTGGCCATTAAACTCGTTGATTATCGGTCTGCCGCTGCTGCTCATGATACCCGGTATATCAACCCTTGCGGTTCGGAGTTCCAAGTTCGCTTCGAGACTAATTGGCAGGAACAATGTCTCGCAAAATTCCGAGCATGTGGACGCGAATACGGAGAAGAAATTGCTCAAGAGGACGCATGCCCTGCCTGATATAATTGTTTCAAGTGCGACCCGTTGAGCTGCATCCGCACGTGCGTCGATAACGATCTGGCGTTTGCCATTTCCTTCTGCGATTTCGCCGGGCCACTTGTACAGCCCTGCCCAATTCAGCCCCGCGAGCGGCGTATCGCTGAAATGACCTTCAACGATGTTACCGACGAAGGCCGACTGACAATAGCCATGGGTACTCGGCAAGTTGAACTGGCAACCACAATTCACCGCGCAATTGCAGTTATCATATGTTTCACTCTTGAATAACCATTGATCAGCCATCCCCACGGTCCTCCTCTAATCCGTCATTTGACGTCCTTGAAAAGGTACGCTGGACGTCAACGCTGTCTAGGACGACGTACGGGCGTTGGGCTTAAATGTCTGCTGATGGCTGCAACCGGGCCACGGCAGCCCGATGCCCTTCTGCCGTCAGCTCCTGGGACTCTCCTGACACATAACGCTTTGCCGTTCAGCGGCGGCGCGCGGCGCCGTCCGCTGCAACGGCTTCCATAGAAAGCGATGTCAAGCCTACAGCTCCGCCTCCTGCTCGAGGGGCCTGCCGTCGAGCGTTTTGGTCCGGACAACCACCGGCGTTCGCTGGGGCGAGCCCGGTCCGGGGACGGGTGGTGAACTCGTGATCGTGCCGCAGACGAAGTCGTCGCTGTCCTCGCAGTGCGGGACCATCCTACCATCTGGGCCTCGGGGCCATCTCTTCGTTCGGTTCCGCGAGGGGGCATAGTCTTGTTATCGGGACTCCGGCACGCGGCCGGGACCAATCGCTTGCACGGATGCTGCCCCTCGAACCGTGCCACCGGCGCGCTCGTCGAGCTCCCCGTCGCCGACCCTGGCCGTCCGTACCGCTCGCGCCACGGTCGTCCGCGCGGGGGGATTCGATCAGCGCACCGGCTGGTACTCCGTCTCGGTCTTCCACATCGCCAGGACGATCGCCGCGATCATGCGCGCGATCGTCAGCTTGGCCAGGTTCGGCCGCGTCCCGGCGGCCAGCAGTTGTTCGTACTTCTCCTTCAGCGGGTTGGGTCCCGCGCGCCGGATCACCGTCGTTGCCGCGCCCTTGAACAGCGCCTTGAGCTGATGGTTGCAGGCCCGATTGAGCCCGCGGGTCTGGACCACCGGCGCGCGCTGCCAACGACCGCCCACCTGGACCCAGTCCGCCGAGCTGCGCGTCACCACCGCGAACCCGCTGTACGACCAGAACTGGCGCTTGGTCCGGAACCGATGCGGTGTCACCACGATCGACACCAACTCGGCCGCCCGCTTGGGGCCGATCCCGGGCGCCGTCTGGAGGATCCGTGTGATCGGGAACCGCCGCGCCTCCTTGAGCATCGCTCGCTCCGCTTCGTCCCGCAGCACCTCGAGACCATCGAGCTCCCGTCCCAACAGCTCCGCCGCCGGACGCAGGGCTGCCGGCAGCCGTCGAAGCCCCAGCTCCCGTCGGGCCGGGTCGTAGATCTCCACGCTCCGACAAGCCACCCCCCGGCGGCGGAACAGGCTCTTGAGCCGCTGCTTGGCTCGCACTACGTCCTGCCGCACCTTGCCGTACACCCGCACCGACTCCCGCAGCTGCGCCCACCGCCGCGGCGCCTTGTAGACCGGGCAACCGACCCGACCGGTCCGCAGCCGCTCCGCCAGGGCGTGCGCATCGATCCGGTCGCTCTTCGCCCCCGGACGCCACCGCGGCCGGTACACCACCACCTCGACCGCGTACGGTGAGAGGATCTCGTACAACCACTGGCTCCACTCGCCCTCCTCCAGGCAGATGTGGAGCCGACCGGCCTGCGCTTTCACGTAGCCGACCAGCGCCCGGCCGTTCGTCTCGACCCGGTCGCGACGCACCGCCTTGCCGGCTGCGCTCAGCACCACCACCGTCGTGCTCTCGCCGTGGACGTCCATCCCGAGGTATCGTTCCACTGCAGTCCTCCTTCGTGGGGGGTCCATGATCGGCTCTTGCTGTCAACCGAAGCATGACCCCTCCGGAGGAGGCTGTAAACCGTTGCTCGTTCACCATGGAAGCCACCTGCCGCCATCCCGTGAACGCGGCTTTCTTATGATGTCTTGTTAGCTGGCGCTATGGATCACGGACTGCCGTACGAACTTGCACCCGCCGTTGTCGGGGGTCGAATGTCCAGATCGCGCCTGCCATCGCGGCTGCCCCCAGCCATGCGTCCTCCGCATCCGGATTGACGTATACCAATGGCGCCATGATCGTGAGCTCGCCCAATCGTAAGGTGTCGGCGAGTCGCCCCTCCAGAACCTGTGTGCTGCCGCTCTGGTTGTTGAACGTCGTCCGACCCGGAACGGGCGCCGCTACCCACCGCAATCGTGACATCCACGAGGGTGGCACTGTCATCCACTCGGCCGCGCCGGTGTCGAGGTTCACCAGCAAGGAGTCAGATCCGAGGCGCACCGTGATGTACGGCATCCGACCTACGAGCTGGTAGGAAAAGACAGTTCGGCCATCCGGTGGGGGGAGGGAGCCGCGGTGAAGGACCAAACGCTGGCTGGGGAAGTCCAGCGTGAAGGATGAATACTGCAGAACGTTGTAGCCGAGGACACCATCGACGTCGAGCTCGTCGTACGATGCGACCGTAACACCCTCCAGGCGCGCGTCCCCAAGTGCTATGGCCTCCACGTGTACAATGTCGCTCGTGGGCCTGTCGACCAGAACGGTACTCCGCGATGCATCTACAACGTTCCTTCGGAGTAGGGTCACGTTGGAACCCAAGTCGATGAGAAACCGATACGGACCGGTTCCGTTGACGCTTACCTCGACGAGCGGCAGTGTCGGCGTACCAACGAGAGGAAGCGCAACGGAGTCGCCGGGGAGCACGAGTCCAGCGGCGCCCGCCCGGATCCGGTCCACCAGGCTGTCCGGTAGCGCTTGGGCGAAGCAATCCCCAGTCGGCGTCAAGCCAGCGAGGAACGCAAGGGTGATTAGGGCCGAAGTCTGACGCTTAGTCTTCATTATTCTCGCTCCGTGCGGTGACAATCGAGAGGCAGCCAGCTAACGCCGCGTTAAGCGGCCGCTGGCAGAAAGAACATCAGGAAACACGATAGCCTCCCCCAGCGGTCCGCTTGAACGCATAGTTAGCCGTGGCTGCCAAAGCCTCATTGGACATGCACGGTACTGCGGCCACCACGAAGCGCCCAAAGATGCGCACACACAGCACAGAAAGCTCCGACTAAGAGAACCTGCAAAATGAAGTGAGACGCATCAGGCGGTAAATGATTACCCACGCGTGGAAACCACTGCACGGTATGACCAAAGTGTGCCTCCCATGTGCGCTGCCATCTGCTCGAAGCCCCGGCTACGTATGGCACCCAAAATGTAGAGATCTGCAAAGCAAGCCATACGAAATACAGTGCGGCGCCGAACCAGATGCCGGGCTTCCAGCCCCGGTAAGTACTCACTAGGGCAAGTGCGCACGCGACAGCAAGGCCCATATCCAATTGCTCCTGGCCATTTCCATTTCGGACATCATTCCATGGAAAGACATCTATCCATTCGATGAATTGCAAGTAGACCGCCAAAGCGAACTGCAACATCAACGAACACATTACCGATTGCCTCACGGCCAATCCCTGCACGGCTAACTTGAAGTAGCTGGTTCCACATAATCCGATATCAGGGCGGTGGGTCGCGGCGTATTCAAGGGCTGTCGTGTCAGCAGTGTAGCGTTGACCTCGCTGTGCTTCTCACGATAGCTCTCTCGCCCGCCGGCCCTCCCGACCGATATGCTGACCAGGATATCCGTATATACCGCGAGAGATCTCAGCGGTCCAATCCGGGGCCAGCTGCGCAGGATTGGCAGGTTGCAGCCTGCGAACAACGTGGATCCCCAGCGGATTCTACGGCCCGAAGACCGATCCATGCGGCCGCGCGGCCCCCGTCGCCCCGTGCGGCCACACGGCCCGCATGAAATCGACCCCCGGCCGCTCCGCCCCCGGATCACGAAAGCGCTCGTCGACCGCCAGCTCGCCCGTCTCGGGATCAAAGGTCAGCACGTAGATCCGGGCCTCGCCGTCACCGCGATCCGCAACCACGATCCGGCCCCCAGCGGGATCCAGCGCGAGCCAGTGGGGGAAGTTCCGAGGCCCCAACGTGACCCGCGAGACCTCGCGCGGCAGGGATGGCTCCGAGACGTCGAGCGCCACGACGGCGTGGGCTGAAGGAACCGACTGGATCCAGTAGTTGCCGAGCACCACGGGCACGGCGCAGCCGCCGCCGTCGAACCCGTGCACGAACTCGGCGCCCGGCGCGCCCGAGGCCAGCCCGGTGATCCGGTAGAGGCCGCAGGAGAAGGTCGAGACCAGGACGGTCCGTCCGTCGGAGAGGACGCGGGGCTCGCCCGGCTGCTCGTCACCGCCGCCGGGTCCGGGCGGCAGATCGATCGTCGCCACGACCGAGAGGTCCGACAGCCGCCACACCTGGACCATCTGGGTCCGCCCGCGCCGGCCGCCCCGGAAGCCCATGTCCTCGCCCATGTCGTACGACGAGACGACGACGCGGTCGAGCGACGGGACGATGGCCAGGCTGTAGGGGCGCAAGAGCGCCCGCGGGGCCTCGGGATCGGCGGCGCTCGCCGACCGCACGACGGCGCCGGAATCGGTCAACTCGACGAGCCCGCCGGGGTCGATGTTCCGCTCGCCCTGACCCTGGAAGGCGGCCAGGACGTTCCCGTCCGGGAGCCGCGCGTAGCTGTGGGGATAGGTGAAGCCGGCGGCCTCGGTGAACGAGCCTGACAGCCGCGGCTCGGCCGGCTCCGTGAGGTCGAAGCGGAAGGTCGCGCCCGCCATGAACCCGTTGGCGAAGAGATGCCGGGTCTCGGGCATCCGGTGCTCGGTGTGATGGGGCCACGTGCCGCTACGCCCGACCGGCAGGGTCGTGAGCACCCGGCCGTACTCCGGGCTCGCCGGATCGGCGTCCAGGACGGCCAGGAAGTCGCTGTCGGCCTGGTCGACGTCGCCCGCCCAGACATAGAGATGGCGGGCGGGACTGGCGGTCCGATCGAGGACCTCCACCGGGGCGGTCTCGGCCGGGACCGGCTCGCCGTCGTTCCCGCCCGCCTCGTCTCCGGCGCACGCCACCAGGGACAGCGTGACGATCAAGGTCAGGAGATATGTCGAGTCGCGCACGGAGACGTAAGATGGGGCCGTGACGAGCGTGCCGCACGCCCGCCGACTCTGCGCCGCGATTCTCCTGTCGCTGGCCGCCTGCGGGGGCAACGGAGAGGCCAACGAGCCCACCCCGCCGACCCCGCCCGACCCCCCCGATCCGATCGGCGAGCCGACCCTCCTCGAGATCGCCGACGGCCTCGATTTCGCCGTCCACCTCGCCTCGCCCCCGGGGGACCAGCGGCTGTTCGTGGTCGAGAAAGTGGGGACGATCCGAGTGATCCAGGAGGGACAGGTGCTGGGGGCACCCTTTCTCGACATCCGAAACCTGGTATCGGGCGGCTCCGAGCAGGGCCTCCTGTCGGTCGCTTTCCATCCCGACTACGCCACCAACGGGCGCTTCTTCGTGGATTACACGAACCAGGACGGCGACACCCGGGTCGTCGAGTACCGGGTCTCGGCCGATCCCGATCGGGCGGAACCCTCGCCGGTCCGGACGATCCTCTCGGTGGACCAGCCGTTCGCCAACCACAACGGCGGGCTCCTCGCTTTCGGTCCGGACGGGATGCTCTACGTGGGCCTCGGGGACGGCGGGTCGAGCGGCGATCCCCAGGGGAACGGCCAGAACACGGGGACCCTGCTCGGCTCGCTTCTCAGGATCGACGTCGACGGTGGCACCCCCTACGCGATCCCGCCCGACAACCCATTCGCCGGCCAGGCGGGGGCGCGCGGCGAGATCTGGGCCTACGGCCTCCGGAACCCGTGGCGCTACTCCTTCGACCGGGCGATGGGCGACCTCTACATCGCGGACGTCGGGCAGAGCGACCTCGAGGAGCTGAATGCCGAGCCGGGGGACCAGGGCGGGATCAACTACGGCTGGAACATCATGGAGGGAACCGAGTGTTTCCGCAGTGACGACTGCGACCGGACGGGCCTCACCCTCCCGGTCCTGGAGTACGACCACGGCGACGGGTGCTCGGTATCGGGCGGCTTCGTCTACCGCGGCGAGGCGCTTCCGGAGCTCGCGGGGCTCTACTTCTTCAGCGACTTCTGCAGCGGCTTCGTGCGAAGCTTCCGCCTGGCCGGCGGCGAGGCGGTCGAGGAGCGGAGCTGGCCCGAGCTCGAGCCGGGCGGCAGCGTCACTTCCTTCGGTGAGGATGCCGCCGGCGAGCTCTACATCCTGACCCGCGAGGGCTCGGTGTTCCAGATCGTTCCCGGGAACTGAGCTTCAGGCCGGCGGCCCGGCGCGGACGCGCGACCCACCCTCTCACGCCATCTCCGACCGCAGCTGCTCGAAGACCTCCTCCACCTGCCGGAACCCCGTATGGAGGAGAAAGTTGGGATTTCGACCGTAGCTCTTCGCGCCGAGCGTGAAGAAGCGGGGCTCGGGATGGCGCAGGGTGGCGGCGTCGAGTCCGGCGCCGGCCGTCAGGCAATCGGCCGCCCCTTCCGCCTGGGCCAGCAGCGCCGCGGCGAGCGGGTAGGTGCCCTCGGTCGCCCAGCAGGTCTGGACCTGGAGCTCGCGGGCGATGGCGGGATCGGGCCGGTAGCCGACCAGCGCGAGGATGCGATCGACGGCGATCGATCGCTCAGGCCCGTCGCCTCCGACTTCGACGCGGAACTCCCGGTCCTCGCGTCCGAGCTCGTGCACGCAGGCGCCGGGCAGACGATCCAGCCATCCCTCGCCGTCGGCGGCGACGCGGTTGGCCGCCCCGGCGATCCGGGCGCGCTCGACGAGGGGGTCGCCGGGAACCTCCTTGACGGGTCGCTCGTCGGTGGTCCGGGTCAGCCAGAGGACGCGCGTGCCCCTCGCTTCGCGCGCCACAGCCTCGAGCGCGGCGATCGCCGTCGCCGCCGAATGGCCGGCTCCCACGACCAGCGTGCGCCGCCCCGCGAACCGCGTCCGCTCCCGGCCTCCCATGTCGGGAAGTCGATACTCCACTCCTGAAGCGGTGCGTTCCCCTACCGCGGGGATCCCTCCGGGGCCGAGCCAGTTGTGGGTCGTGAACGTGCCGGTGGCGTCGACCACGACGTCGGCGGTCTCGACGTGCTCGCCACGCGCCTCGCGGAGGAGGATGCGGAACGAGGGCGTTCCCCGTTCCCCGGAGGCGATCTCCTCTCCCTTGAGGAGCGATCCTCGCGACAGCGCGACGACCTCCGTCCGGTCGTGGATGTGGTCGGCCAGGAGGGGATGGGCGGCGAGAGGCTCGAGATACCGGGCGACGTACTCGTGGCCGGTCGGAAGGGCGTCGGGATCGATCCTGTCCCTTCCGACCATCTCGCGACCGGCTTCGGAGACGTTCATCCGCCACGGCGAGAACATGCGCACGTGGCCCCAGCGGCGGACGCTCTCGCCGACCCGGCCCTTCTCGTAGAGGGCGGCGGTCCAGCCGGCCCGGCGGAGACGGAGCAGGCATTCGAGGCCCACGGGTCCGCCGCCCAGGATCGCGACGCGGCGGTGGCTCATCGTGTTCTCCTCTCGATCATCGACGGTGGTGAGAACGCTACGGGGGCACGGGCCATTTCCGGTCGCTTCGTGGGGGGTTGCGGACCACGGAATCCTGCCGATAAGGTAGCTTCGACCCGGCATTGGACACCCGCCCACTCCAACCCGAGAGGAAGCCCATGGCTGACACGAGCGTCTGCCCCACCGAGAACGGCCCCTATCACGTCAAGGGCGGGATCAAGCTCTTGCTGAGCGACGGCACCGAGCTCGACGCCGGCGAGGAGACCTGGCTCTGCCGCTGCGGGCACTCCCGCATGAAGCCCTTCTGCGACGGCTCCCACAAGGGAGCCGGGTTCGCGTCCGGCAACGACCAGATGCGGGCCACCGAGGGGTAGGCCCCGCACCCTCCAACCTGTCAGGCCCCATGATCCCGGGCCAGCTCTCGGTAGAGGCGCTCGGTCTTCTCGACAGTCCGGGCGATCTCGAAGTCGCGGACCCGCTCGGCCGCGGCGCCCGCCAGCCGCCGGGCCAGGGACGGATCGCTGAGAACACGGTCGATTGCGTTCGCGAGCGATCGGGCGTCGCCCGGCGACGCGAGCAGCCCGGTGCGTCCGTCCTCGATCATCTCGGGAATTCCGCCCGCCGCCGTGGCCACGACGGGAACGCCCGCGGCCATCGCGTCGAGGACGCTCGTCCCCAGCCCCTCGGTCTTCGACGTGAGGACGAAGACATCGGCCTGAGGCAGCCAGCCGCGCGCCCCCTCGACAAAGCCCAGGTAGCGAAGCCGGTCGGCGAGGCCACGACGCTCCACCGCCGCCACCGTCGCGTCGAGCAGGCCGCCCGTTCCGAGCACCGCCCAGCGTGCTTGCGGCCGGCGCTCGAAGAGGAGGGCGGCCGCTTCGA
This sequence comes from Gemmatimonadota bacterium, assembly GCA_050732875.1. Classification (GTDB taxonomy): domain Bacteria; phylum Gemmatimonadota; class Gemmatimonadetes; order JACCXV01; family JAHWKZ01; genus DASRVA01. The sequence continues at coordinate 17,956 of JBOHRQ010000022.1, forward strand.
TCAGCGTGGGATGGTCCTTGTACGCCTCGAGCGAGGCGATGGTGAGGACGACCGGGGCGTCCGGATCGGCGCCCAAACGGTCGCGGAGGTCCGGTCCGTCCGGTGGGGAGGGGGTCTCGAGCTCGATCCCGGAGTGGATCACCGTGATGTGTCCGGGCGGGACGCCGTCCTCGATCAGGATCTCCTTGACGCGTCGACTGACGGCGATCAGGTGGTCGGCGCCGCGCGCATACTTCCAGTGGGAGAAGCGGCTCGGCCGGATGTGGAAGTCGACCCGCCGGTGACCCACTACGACCGGCCGCGGTCGGACGAGCCTTGCGGCCAGCGCGACCGAGGTCAGGCTGTGGGTATCGTGGGTGTGGACCACGTCGGGGCGATGGCGCGCGATCAGCCGGCGGAGGTTCCCGACCGCGAGGGGATTCACCTCGCCGCCGTAGGGGTGCGGGAGCACGTCGAAGCCCTCCGCGCGGGTCCGCAGCGCCAGCGGGCTCTCCGGCCGGGCCACGATCCATTGACGGTGGCCTCGCTCGCGCAATCCGAGCGCCAGCCGCCAGAGCTGGTTCTGACCGCCCGCCCAGAGCGTGCGGACGTCGAAGTGGAAGATCAGCAAGAGCCCTGCCTCAACCGCCCGTGCTCAGGAAGCTGCCTGGGTCCTGGCCAGGCCATACGCCGTCCAGGTCCTGCCGCTTCGCTTCGTTTCCTCGAGGATGTGTCGGTTCGCGGAGATCTCGGCATCGTCGACGTAGCCGCGCCCGTGCCAGAGATGAACGCAGATGGCGCGGTGGCGAATCTGTCTGCCACGGATCCCGAGATTGCGCAGGCGCTCACCCAGCTCGACATCCTCCAGCCCGTACGTCATGCGCTCGTCGAAGCCGTTCACCCGGATCAGATCCGTTCGCCATCCGGAGACGTTGTGGCCCTTCCAGCGCCGGTTCGTCGTGGTCACCCGATCGAGAAGAGGCGCGAATCGGGGTCCGACGCGCAGCCGGATCTCCTTGCGCGAGAGCGGGAGACCGAGGCTGCGGAGATAGTCCGGATCGGTGGCCCGCCCGGCGAGGATCGCCTCCCTACCGAGCGATTCGCTGACGTGGCGCGGAAGCTTGAAGTAGCCTCCCACCAGGTAGGAATTCGCCTCGCGCAGCCGCAAGTGAATCTCCACGAAATCCGGACGCGGAATGCAGTCGCCGTCCGTGAAGATCAGGTACTCGCTCTCGGTGGCGAGGATGGCCCTGTTCAGGATGGCCGTCTTTCGGAAGCCCCGGTCCTCGTGCCACACGTGACGGATCTGCAGATCGAGATCCTCCCGCAGGCGGTCGATCCGCTCCCTGGTGCCGGGGCCCGAGCCGTCGTCGGCGATGACGATGTCGAAGCCGCGGTATTGCTGGATCGCGAAGCCACAGAGGCTCTTCTCCAGCAGGTCGGGGGCCTCGTAGGTCGAGAGGATCACCGAGACGCTGGGAGGGGGGAGCACGTTGCGTTCCGAAGCGGGTTGCAGACGCTCTGACGACGACGGCAGATTCACGACTCGCCGAACGCAATTTCACCACGCCCACCGAGGCCGCGATACAACCGTGTACCGTTCGGACTCAGTCCCACGCGTCGCCTTCCTCTTTCTGGGCCACATCCACCACGTCTTTCATACGGCTCCCATCGCCTTTGAGCTCGCGCGCATGGGCAAGGTGAAAGTGCGGCTCATCACCTCTTCGCGCGAAGGCCTCGAGCTGCTGAAGAGCGTCGAGCGCCGTTACCCCGGGAATGACGCGCGGATCGAGATCCTCGAGCCCTCCCTCGAGCACCGTGTCCTCAGGAGGGTCAAGGGTCGTCCCTACCCGCGGGCGAAGTTCGTCATGCGTCGGCACGAGCAACGGCTTCTCGACTACGATGTGCTCGTTTCACCGGACTTCTACTCGATTCAGCTCATCCAGCGTCGGCGCGGCGAGCGCCCGCTCTTCGTTTATGTGTTCCACGGAGCCGGCGATCGCGCATACGGACCCGATGAGAGGCTCCTGTTCTACGATCTGGTTCTCCTGCCCGGCGAGAAGATCGCTCGCCGGCTCGAGGCGCTCGGGATACTGCCGCGGGTGTCGTCATCCATCATCGGCTACCCGAAGTTCGACATAATCGGCGACCACCTGTCCGTCGGCGCGCAGCTCTTCGAACCCCCCCGGAGGACCGTTCTCTACACGCCCCACTTCGTCGAGGAGCTGTCGTCCTGGCACGACTGGGGCCTCGACATCCTCGAGATGTTCCATCGGTCCGACCGGTACAACCTGATCTTCGCGCCCCACATCATGCTGTTCGCGAAAAAGGATCCCCGCCGCCTGATCCCCCCTCGATACTTCGAAGCGCCGCACTTCCACATCGATACGGGAAGCCTGGCCAGTGTCGACATGACGTACACGAACCTGGCCGACGTGTACCTCGGGGACGTCAGCAGCCAGGTGTACGAATTCGTCGTCCGACCCAGGCCTTGCGTCTTCCTCGATCCTCACGGCATCGACTGGCGGGGGGACCCGAGCTTCCGCTTCTGGAACCTGGGCCCCGTGATCACCCATTTGCATGACCTGGAGAGGGTCTTCGGTACCCCTCCAACGCTGGACGACGCCACCCGCGCGGTCCAGCACGAGCTCATCGCCGAGACCTTCGACCTCGATCCCGCGAAGAGCTCGGGCGCGCGAGGGGCGGAGGCCATTCTCGAGCTGCTGGAGCAATGCTAATGGCGCTGGCGGGTGCCTGCCGGCCTGGAACCCTCGACTCGTGAGCCAGGGCTCCCAGCCGCGGGGGAAGGTTCACGCCGGCATCTCGGCGAACTGGAGCTCGTAAAGCTGGCTGTACCGGCCCTCGCGGGCGAGGAGCTCGGCGTGCGTCCCCTGCTCGACGACCCGCCCCGCGTCGATCACGACGATCCGGTCGGCGTTGAGGACCGTCGAAAGACGGTGCGCGATCACGACGACGGTGCGGTTCTCCATCAGCCGTGCGATCGCCTGCTGGACGAGCGCCTCGCTCTCCGAGTCCAGCGCCGAGGTCGCCTCGTCGAAGATGAGGATGGGCGGGTTCCGGTAGATGGCGCGGGCGATCGCGAGGCGCTGGCGCTGGCCGCCCGACAGGCGGATTCCGCGCTCACCGATCGGCGTCTCGAATCCCTGCGGCAGGTCACGGATGAAATCCAGCGCGTTGGCCGCCCGGGCCGCCTCTTCGAGCCGCTCCGCGTCAGGCTCGACGCCGTACGCCACGTTCCGGGCGACGGTGTCGTGGAAGAGGATCGTCTCCTGGGTCACGATCCCCATGAGCGCGCGGAGATCGGTCAGCTTCACCTCGCGCAGATCGTGCCCGTCGAACAGGATCCGTCCGGCTGTCGGATCGTAGAATCGGGGCAGGAGGTCCACGATCGTCGACTTGCCGCCGCCCGAGGGCCCGACGAGCGCCACGACATCGCCCTTGTGGATCGTGAAGGTGACGTCGTGGAGGACACGGCCCGCGTCGTCGTCATAGGCGAACGAGACGTGGTCGTAGCGGATCTCGCGCTCGAGCGAGGGGACGGGGACGGGATGCGCCACCTCCTTCACGTCCGGCTCCTCATCGAGGACAGCGAAGATCCTTTCACAGCCGGCCAGTGCGGGCTGCACGTCCTCGTTGAGGCGCGACAGGTACTTGATCGGGCTCGAAAGCTTGAGGGAGGCCACCAGGAAGACGAAGAACGCTTCCGGCGTGAGCGTGCCGTCGACGAGGATCATGCGCCCGCCGATGTAGAGAATCAGGACCACCGCCCCCGCGAGCAGGAACTCCGAGAGCGGGGTCCCCAGCCGAGAGTACTTCTTCGAGCGGACGAGGTTTCTCTGATAGGCCGAGTTGTCCCGACCGAAGCGCTCCTGCTCGAACCGCTCGGCGCCGAACGCACGCACGATACGGATGCCGGCAATGTTCTCCTGGAGCGCGCTGGTGACGTCTCCGAGCTTTCGGAGGAGCTCCCGATTGACGCGTCGGAGCTTGCGCGCGATCAGCACGGCGATCCAGGCGATCGGCGGCAGGATGAGGAGCGCGAGGAGGGTCAGGCGCCACGAGATCGCAACCAGGATCAGCACCGTGACCATGACCTCCAGCACATAGCGCGTGACGTTGATGACACCCGTCGAGATCGCGTTCCTGAGGAGCTGGACGTCGTTGGTCAGGATCGACATCAAGTGCCCGGCGCGCGTCTGCTGGAAGTAGCGGAAGGACAGGCGCTGGAGGCGGGCGAAGAACTGGCCGCGCAGGTCCTTGAGGGCGCGCTCCAGCACGACCTGGGGAAGGAAGTCCTGCAGATACCCGAGGATCGCCTTGGCGAAGTAGATCGCCAGGATGATCAGGCACACGTTCTCGAGAGTATCCAGCCCCGACGGCTCCTGGAGCCACGCGAAGAGGTCGTATCTGACGAAGTGCTCGACCCGTCCCATGAAACTCGGGGGCGCGGGCGGGACCGCGGTCTCCGGCCCGCCGAAGAGGACCTGCAGGAACGGGATCAGAAGCACGATCGAGAAGCCGTCCACGAGCGCGAAGGCGACCATCAGCAGGAACGACAGCACGAGGAGCCCGAGGTGGGGCCTCAGGTAGCCCAGGATGCGAAGATAGGTCCGCATGGGGATGAAGATATTAAACTCCCCCGCCCCGAGCCTTTCGATCGATCCCATCCGCGATGAAGGAGGCTGTATCATGAACGAGATCCTCCCCGGCGTCTTCCACTGGACAACGCACCACGAGGCGATCGGCGCGCCCGTCCACTCCTACTGGCTCGAGGACGCGAACGGCGGCGTGCTGGTCGATCCCAGCGTCCCGGAGGAGGGGATGGCGTGGTTCCAGGACCGCCGGACGCCCCACGACATCCTACTCACCAACCGGCACCACTACCGCCACAGCGGGCGCTTCGTCGAGGCCTTCGGCAGCCGTGTGCACTGCCATAGGGCCGGGATGCACGAGTTCACGAAAGGAGAGGCGGTGACGCCGTTCGAGTTCGGGGAAAGCTTCCCGAACGGCTTCCTCGCCGTCGAGTTGGGGGTGCTGTGTCCGGAGGAGACCGCGTTTCACACCGTCCGCGACGGCGGGGTCCTTTTCCTGGGCGACTCGGTCGTCCGATGGGGGAGCGACCTCGGGTTCGTTCCCGAGGAGCACCTCGGTGACGATCCCCCGGCGATCAAGAAGGGGATCCGGGAATCGCTGGCGCGGATCCTGGACGAGCGCGAGTTCCGGCACGTGTGCCTGGCGCACGGGGAGCCGATTCTGAACGACGGGGCGACGCGGCTCCGCGCGTTCGCGGAGGAAGGCTAGTGTCGGGCGAGGAAGTCGCGCGGCCGGAGCCCGCGGGCTCCCCGGTGCGCGAGATCGCGCCGGGCCTCTTCCACTGGACCGCGTTCCATCCGGAGCAACGGATCGTGGTGAGTTCCTATTACATCGCGCCCGCGCGCGCCCTGATCGATCCGATGGTCCCCGAGGCGGGCCTGGAATGGTTCGAAACCCGGGCGCCCGAGCACGTTCTCATCACCAACCAGTTCCACTCGCGCGGAAGCGCCGCGTTCGCCGAGGCCTTGGGCTGCCCGGTCCTGTGCCACGCGGCGGGGCTCGAGCACGTCCGGGAGCGCGTGCCGGGCGCGGAGTCGTTCGAGCACGGCGCGGTGCTGGCGGGTGGGATCGAGGCGCTCGCCGTCCCGGGCTACACTCCGGACGAGACCACGTTTCACGTGCCGGCGGCGGGAGGCGGCCTGACGTTCTCGGACATCCTGCTCCGGGAAGGCGACGGTCCGCTCGGGTACGCGCCCGACGGGTGGTACGGAGACGATCCCGATCCCGCCAAGCGGCGGGTGGTCGAGGCCGGCCGCGCGCTTCTCGAGCGCGACTTCCGTCACCTCCTTCTGACTCACGGCCAGCCGATCGTGGACGAGGGCAAGGAGGCGCTGCGGGCGTTTCTGGAGCGGGAGTCGTAGAGACGCCGGAGGCCCCGCCCATTTTTCATGCGCAGGCCCCGTCACTCGTTATAGGGGTGGAAGTGTGGCGCGCATGGGATCAGCGGTGGCGATCCCCTGTCACCGCGTGGTGAGAAGCGACGGCGCGCTCTCCGGCTATCGCTGGGGCGTGGAGCGCCAGCGCGCCCTGCTGGAAAGGGAGGCTGCAGCATGAGCGGCGAGACGCAGACCAGATCTAGGAGCGGGCCAGCAGTGAAACGTGCGGCCTCGCCCGCAGATCGCGTGAAGGCGCTCGAGTGGGACCGCATCGCCGACGATCTCGATGCCCGGGGCTCGGCGGTGATGGAGGGACTTCTGTCGGCTGAGGAGTGTCGATGGATCGTCTCGCTCTATCCAGAGGACGGCCTTTTCCGCAGCCGGATCGTGATGGCCCGGCACGGCTACGGGAGCGGCGAATACAAGTACTTCGCCTATCCGCTGCCGGACTCGATCGAGGGGTTCCGGACGGCGCTCTATCCTCGCCTCGCGCCGATTGCCAACCACTGGAACGAGCTGATGAAGATCGACGTCCGCTACCCGGCGAGACACGCCGCTTTCCTGGAGCTGTGCCACGCGGCCGGGCAGACGCGGCCGACACCGCTTCTGCTGCAGTACGTCGCGGGCGACTACAACTGCCTGCATCAGGATCTTTACGGGGATCTCGCCTTCCCGCTGCAGGTGGCGATCCTCCTGACGGAGCCCGGCCGGGACCACACCGGGGGCGAGTTCGTCCTGACCGAGCAGCGCCCGCGCATGCAGTCGCGGCCCGAGGTCGTACCGCTCCGGCAGGGTGACGGGGTTGCGTTCGCGGTCCATCATCGCCCGGTGAAGGGCACCCGGGGGTACTACAGGGTGAACATGCGCCACGGCGTCAGCCGCGTCAGGTCCGGACAACGGCATACCGCCGGCATCATCTTCCACGATGCCAAATGAGGAGCGTTCCATGGCCGACGACCTGAAAGCCAGGCGCGCAGCCTTCCGGGGACTTCATGACCAAGGCTGCTTCATGCTGCCGAACCCCTGGGACATCGGCAGCGTCCGGCGGCTGGAGAAGCTCGGTTTCGTGGCCCTGGCCTCGACCAGCTCCGGGCTGGCGTGGTCGCTCGGACGCGAGGACGGCGAGGTCTCGCGGGACGACGTCCTGAGCCATCTCCGAACCCTCTGTGAAGCGACGGATCTGCCGGTCAACGCCGATTTCGAGGCCGGCTTCGCCGACCGGCCCCAGGAGGTCGCGGCCAACGTCCGGCTGGCGGTCGAGACCGGCGTGGCTGGTCTTTCGATCGAGGATCGGACCGGGCCGACGCTCTACGAGCTGGACCTGGCGATCGAGCGCATCGAGGCGTCTCGCGGAGCCATCGATCAGACGGGGATGGATGTGGTTCTCGTCGGGCGATCGGAAGGGTTCCTGATCGGCCGCACCGACATCGACGCTACGATAGAACGTCTGGTCGCCTATGCCGACGCCGGGGCCGACTGCCTCTACGCGCCGGGCATCCAGGACCCAGCCCACATCGAGGCGGTGGTGGCCGCGGTCGCGCCGAAGCCGGTCAACGTCCTTTTGTTCGGTCCGGGGATGCAGGTCGAGGACCTGGCCGCTCGCGGCGTCCGGCGGGTGAGCGTCGGCGGCTGCCTGGCCAGGGCCGCCTGGGCCGGCTTCGACGAGGCAGCCCGGCTGCTCCGCGATCGTGGGGCCTTGCCCGCGCAGTGCTTTCGGTGAGTGGCGAGGTGGTTCTCAACGACGCTCCTCGACCCGGCGCCGCCATCGCTCGTAGCGCTCCCGGCGCTCGGCGGTGATCCGGTCGTATTCCTCCTGCTGGGCGGGGGTGAGGGCAGCGCGGATCTCCGAGCTGGCCGAGTCGACGAGCGCTTCGAGCTCCTCGCGCGCTCCCTCCCACGTGACCCTCGCCTGGGCACCCCGCCGGTCAAAGATCCCGTCCAGCCGCTCCTTCTGCTCGGACGTCACCTCGAGCTCGTCGTAGAGGCGCTCCCGGCGCTCGAGGCGCTCCTCCGCGGGAGGGAAGCGATCGGCGATCCGGCGGGCGATCCGGATCCGCTCGACGGCCATGCCGACCAGGACACCGGCTGCGAGCACGGCCAGGAGCATGGCCGGAACGAAGAAGCGGTGCGACCGGATGGCCATCAGGCGCCCTCCTCCGGGACACCCAGGAGGTCGTCGAAGACTGGGGGCTCGGGGCGTTCGAGAAGGCGCTGCGCCGCCGAAGGCAGCACCACGTCCGCCACGTGCGGCCCGGCTTCGGCCGCTGGCCCCACGTCCACGAGGACGAGGGCCGCGATCGCCGCGGCGGCCAGGAGGGCGGCGGCCGAGAAGGCCGGTCTGCGCCACCGCCGCCACTCCGCCAGAGAGGTCACGCCGACCGCGCGACGGGAGAGCTCGGGGCGTGCCCGGCGCATGATCTCCGCAATGGCCCGCTGACGTTCGGCGCCGGTAGGCCCGAGGGCGCCCAGGTCGATCCGCTCTTCCTCCCGCTCTTCCTCCCGCTCTTCGTCGCTCATGGAGCCTCTCCTTCCGCCAGCCTCTCGCGCATCACCCGGCGGGCGTTGTGAAGGTGAACGCGCGCCGAGCCCTCGCTGATGTCGAGCTTCCCGGCGATCTCGCGATGCGACCAGCCCTCCAGATCGAAGAGCAGCAGCACCTCGCGCTGAAGCGGCGTCAACCCTTCCATCGCGCCGAGGAGCCGCGCGCGGAGCTCCGCCCGCTCCACCTCGACGGACGCCTCCGGACGGTCCGAGGCCGGGTCCACCGTCTCCAGCGGGACCGCCTTCCTGACGGCCCGGTGGCGCCGGAGGTTGAGGGCCCGGTTCCGGACGATCTCGAGGAGCCAGGCCCGGAAAGCCGCGGGGTCGCGCAGATCGTCGATCCGCTCGAGGGCCCGGATGAAGGCCTCCTGGCACACGTCTTCGGCGTCCGCCGGCTCGATGACTCTCGAGAGCGCGACCCCGTACGCGGTGTCGTAGTGCCGATTCACGAGCTCCTCGAACGCCCGCGCGTCGCCGGCACGTGTCCGCTCGACGAGCACGGCTTCCGTCTCGGTCATCCTCCTCCCGGTCAAGGCGACACTCGAGCCCGGCCGAACGTTAATGCCGGTCGAGGACGGGTCGCGAGACCGGCACGGCGGACCTTAACATCCAGATGGGGCACCGTGTCGTGGAATCGAGCGAAACGATTCCACCCCCCACCGGAGGCAGCCATGAACCTGAAGCTTCTTCGAGTCCACACCCTGGGCGTGATCCTGGCGGTCGCGGCGTGCGCGGGCCAACCCTCCCCCGCCGGGGCCCAGCAGTCCGCCGACCTACCGCAATTCGTCCAGGTGGACCCGCACATGAAGATGACCGACCTGAAGGGAGCCACGCCGGAGGATTCGACGCGGGCGTGGGCGCTGGTCGAGACCCTGCGCGGGGAGCTCGACCCGTATCAGGACCACGAGCGGGCGATGGCGGACGGCTATCAGCCGTTCCTGCCCCGGGTCGCCGGCAAGGAGACCCATTTCACCAACAGGCGTTATGCCGTGCTGGCCTCCCTTGCCTTCGAGCCCGGCAAGCCGACCTCGCTGCTCTACGAGCGGGATGGCGACGACTATCGGCTGGTGGGCGCCATGTTCACGGCCCCCGCGAGCGTGTCGGTCGACGAGCTGGATGAGCGGGTCCCGCTCGCCTTCGGGCAGTGGCACCTGCACGTGAACGTCTGCCTGCCGCCTCGCGGCCGGCGGCGGGATCTGCGCGACTTCGCGGGCCCCAACGCCCGCTTCGGCCCGGCCGGCTCGATCGCGACCCGTGAGGAGTGCGAGGCCGCCGGCGGGCGTTTCAAGCCGAGCCTCTTCGGGTGGATGCTGCACGTCTACCCATGGGAGGAAACCCTTGACCTCGTGTTCCAGCCGCCGGCCAACCATCGCGAGGGCCACGGCCAAACGGCGATGATGCAGGGCGCCGGGATGGAGGCGGGGGGAGGTGAGACGGATGCCCACGATCACCACTGACCCCAGGGCGTTCGCTCGGTCGGGCGCGGGTCGGATGGCCCGGCCCGCCCGATCGCTGTGCGATCAGCGCGGCGTCAGCGTGGCCACCGGCAGGACGAGCTCTTCGAGCGAGATCCCGCCGTGGAGGAAGGCCCCGTAATAGCGGGCCTGGTACTCGCGCAGCTTGGTGGGATAGACGAAGTAGTAGTCCTCGACCGCCATCAGGGCCGCCACATTGGTGCCCCTGTCGGGAAGGCCGATGCCGGCCAGATCCACCACCCGAAAGGCGGTCTCCTCGTTCTCGGCGCGGATGTCGTTGCCGAACTTGTAGCGCAGGTTCTGGGACGCGTCGCGCCGCGCGTAGACGGTCGCCGGCCTGAGGCAATGGACGGAGCCGTGGTCGGTGGTCAGGACGACGCGCACGCCGTGGCGCGCCGCCTGGCCGAGCAGGTCGTTCAGGGCGGAGTGCATGAACCAGGACCGCGTCAGGGAGCGGAAGGCTTCCTGATCGGGAGCGATCTCGAGCAGGATCTCCGATTCCGAGCGGCCGTGCGTCAGCACGTCGATGAAGTTGAACACGAACGCGGAAAGACGGCTCTGGAAGCAATGCGGCAGGCGCTTCAGGGCTCCGGCCGCGTCCTCGGCCGTGTAGACCTTGGTATACTGGACCGGACAGGCGTCGGCCAGCCCTTTGCGCTTGAGCTGAAGCTCCAGGAGCTCGCGCTCGTACGGGTTCAGCGAGCTCTCGATGTCGTGGTCGCCGACCCACAGGCCTGGATGGCGTTCGACGATCTGACGCGGGAACCAGCCACTGAAGATGGCGTTCCGGGAGTAGGGGGTCGCCGAGGGCACGATCGAGCCCGCGTGTGTCTCCTCGACGGCGAAGTGACGCTCGACGACGTCACGGATCGCGATCCACTGGTCGAGCCGGAGACAGTCGATGATGATGAAGAAGACCGGGCCCGGATCGGCCTCGAGGAGCGGGACCACGTGACGTCCCACGAGGTCAGGGGAGAGGGTCGGCCGCTCGCCCGCCCGGCCCGTGACCCAGTCGGGGTAGCGCTCGATGACGAACCGCGAGAAGTCGGCGTTGGCCGCCCGGTGCAGCTCCTGCTGGCTGTCCAGGAGCCCGCGCTCGCCGGCTTCGACGAGCCGCATCTCCCAGGTGAGGAGGTCCCGGTACAGGCCCACCCAGTCGTCCCACGACGTGCAGGCCTTGCGCTCGTCCTCGAGCTCGAGATAGCGACGGCTGAACTCCTGGGCGATCGTCTGGTGACGGATCTGAGAGCCCTCGAGCAGGCGCTTGAGCACGGACAGCACCTGATTGGGATTGACCGGCTTCACCAGGTAGTCGTCGACCCGCCGGCCGATCGCCTGGTCCATCAGGCCCTCTTCCTCGCTCTTGGTGACCATGACGACCGGCAGCCGCGGATGGACGTCGCGGATCCGCTGGAAGACGGTCATGCCGCGCATGCCGGGCATCTGCTCGTCGAGGAGGACGCAGTCGAAGCCATTCTCCGTGAGCACGGCCAGGGCGTCCTCCCCGTTGGGCGCGGTGATGACCTGGAATCCGCGCTGCTCGAGGAACAGGATGTGGGACTTGAGGCCGGCGATCTCGTCGTCGACCCACAGGATGCGGCGGGCTTCGGCCATGGGATGAATGTAACCCGCCCGGCGAGTACGGTTCCGCGCGGGCACGCAGGTGGCGTAGAAGGGTACCAGTTCTTAACTTCGGTGCAGACCTCAAATACCCTGGAGGAATCATAGACATGCCGGACGTGAAGGACATTGAATTCCCGGAGACCGGGGAGCGCGCCGCCGCAGGGGCGACCGAGGCCGGCGTAGGCGCCGCCCGGTATGACGAGGACGCCCTGCGAGAGCGCGTCGAGGAAGCGCTCGACACGATCCGCCCGGCCATCGCGATGGACGGTGGAAACGTCGAGCTCCTGGACATCGAGGAAGGCGTGGTCACCCTGCGCATGATGGGCGCCTGCGGAGGCTGCCCGATGTCGACGATGACGCTGAAGCAGGGGATCGAGCAGCGGCTCAGGGAGATGGTGCCGGGCATCGCCCGCGTGGACGCCATCTAGGTTTTGAAGGGCCTCGACGGGTAGGGTTCACCGTTCGTCGGGGAGCGGAGGAAGATGAGAGCCGGGTCAAGACCCGGCTCTTCGTGTTTCGGGGGGTGGGATCACCGGCCGGCCGGCCGCTCCTTAGGATATCCCTGCCATGTCGAAGCTCTGGAGAATCGCCTACAACGGGGTCGCCGTGCCTGTGGCGCGCGCGGGGCTCCCGATCGTGCGTCGGGCTCGACCCGGTGTCGAGCGGGCCGTCGGGGCGCGCGCGGGCCTCTTCGAACGATGGGAGGAGGCGCTCGAACCCCTGGCGAGCCGCTCGCCGCGGATCTGGCTCCACGCTGCGAGCGCGGGCGAGACCCTCCAGGCACGACCGCTGGCCGACGCGATCCGCCGCTCGCGTCCCGAGGCCGCGATCCTCTTCACGCATTTCTCGCCCTCGGCCTGGAGCTACGCGACCGACCTGGCGTCCGTCGACGCCGCCGGGTACCTGCCGCTCGACCTGCCCGACCGGACGCAGCGCTTCGTGGATCTGACGGCCCCCGATCTTCTGCTCCTGGTGGGAGCGGAGATGTGGCCCAACCTGATCTGGTCGGTTGCCGACCGCGGGGCTCCGGTCGCGCAGGCCTGCTGCCGCCTGGTCGGTGCCGAGCGGCTGCGATGGCCCGCCCGCGGCCTCGTCCGGGAGCTCTATCGCCGGCTGGACGCGGTCGCGGCGGTCGCGCCTGAGGACGCCGGGCTCCTGCGGGAGCTGGGGGTGCCGGATGATTGCATTCGGGTCGCCGGGGACACCCGCGCCGACGTCACGCTGGAGCGCGCCCGGGCCGCCAGGGCCGCCGAGCCCGTCCGGATGGTGCCGGACGCGCGGCGGCCGGTGATCGTGGCCGGAAGCACGTGGCCGCCGGACGAGGACGTCCTCCTGCCCGCGCTCTCGCGGCTGGCGGCCGATCGACCGGGGCTCCTGGCGTTCGTGGCGCCGCACGATCCGACGGACGCCGCGGTCGATCGGCTGGAAGAGCGCGCGCGCAGTCTGGGCCTGTCGACCGCCCGCTGGGACTCCCCCTCGGCGGATGCGACCGTCGTCGTCGTCGACCGGGTGGGGATCCTGTACCGGCTGTACGCAATCGCCGACCTGGCCTTCGTGGGAGGCGGCTTCGGGGGCGCCGTCCACAGCACCATGGAGCCCGCCGCGATGGGAGTCCCGGTGTCGATCGGCCCCCGCCATGGCGATCCCTGGGAGGTCGGCGCGCTGGCGAGCGCAGGCGGGCTCCGGGTGGTCCGCTCGGCGCCGGACCTCGGCGCGTGGTGGGATGGGCTTCTCGATGGCGGCGGGGCCGCCCGGGCGGGCCGGGCGGCGGAGCGCTCCCTGCTCGCCATGGCGGGGGCGACCGGGCGGATCCTCGAATTCCTGGCCGACCGGGGGCATCCGGTCCGGTAACCCGGGGGGCGCCGCAGCGTTCGTCGATCCACCGTGCCGGGCGACCGGCAAGCGTGGTGACGGAAGACATCCTTTCGAGTATCGTTCCGGTTCCAATTCCAAAGGGAGGTGTTTATGGCAGAGACCGCTACCAAGAACGACATCAAGCCCATCGAAGAGCGCGGATACACCCACCCCGAGGCGCTCGTCTCGACGGAGTGGGTGGCCGATCATCTGGACGACGACTCGGTTCGCCTCGTCGAATCCAACGAGGACGTCCTGCTCTACGACACGGGTCATATCCCGGGCGCCGTCAAGGTCGACTGGCACACCGATCTGAACGACGAGCTCGTCCGCGACTACGTAGACCCGGTGAAGTTCAAGGAGCTGATGGACCGCCTGGGGATCGGCGCGGACACGACGGTCGTGTTCTACGGAGATAAGAACAACTGGTGGGCCACCTACGCCATGTGGGTGTTCAAGCTCTTCGGCCACTCCGATTGCCGCGTGATGGATGGCGGCCGGGCCAAGTGGGAGGCGGAGGGACGCGAAATGACGATCGACGTTCCGAAGTACGAGAGTCGTGGTTATCCGGCCACTGAGCGCTTCGACGGCCCGATCCGGGCTTTCCGCGACGAGGTCCTCGACCACATGCGGGCCAAGGGCCAGCTCGTCGACGTCCGCAGTCCTCAGGAATTCCGCGGGGAGCTCCTCCACATGCCCGACTATCCGCAGGAAGGCGCGCTGCGCGGGGGACACATCCCGGGAGCCAAGAGCGTTCCGTGGGGGCGGGCGGTGGATGCCGATTCACACACCTTCCTGGGGTCCGACGGACTCGAGGCGATCTACTTGAAAGAGCAGAAGCTGGACCCGAAGAAGGAGACGATCGCCTACTGCCGGATCGGCGAGCGGAGCAGCCACACGTGGTTCGTCCTGACCTATCTCCTCGGCTTCGACAAGGTCCGCAACTACGACGGCTCGTGGACCGAATGGGGCAACGTCGTGAGGGCGCCGATCGAGAAGCCATGATCGAGAGCCTTCGCGAGGAGCTGCTGGACATGAAGCGGCGCGACCTGGAGGTGCGCGCCGGGCTGCTCCAGGCGGGTGAGCTCTTCGACGGCTATCACCCGCGGATGGAGACGTTGCACCGGGCTCATGCCGAGCGGCTCGGCGCGATCCTCGACGAACACGGCTGGCCGGGACGATCGCTGGTCGGCGGCGACGGCGCCGAGGCCGCCTGGCTCGTGGTCCAGCACGCCATCGGGGCCCCCGCCCTCCAGCGGCGCGTGCGTGACCTCCTCGTCGAAGCGGTCGGGCTGGGCGAGGCCGAACCGTGGACGTGGGCTTCCCTGGACGACCGCATCCGCACCTTCGAAGGGCGTCTCCAGAGATACGGGACCCAGTTCGACTGGGACGACGAAGGGACGCTCTCACCGCTGCCGATCGAGGACCCGGAAGGCGTCGATGACCGGCGTTCAGAGCTAGGGCTGGAGACCCTGGACGAGCGAGTTCGTGAAATGCGCGAGAGCGCCGCTCGCGAAGGCGAGCGACCGCCGGCGGACCGTGAGGAACGACGGCGCCGGTTCGAGAGGTGGCTACACGAGGTGGGATGGCGCTGAGCGACGCGGGGGACTCCCGCCCCGTGATCACCGGCGGCTGTCTGTGCGGCGCCGTCCGGTACGAGGTGACCGGTCCCTTCCTGCGGGCCGGTCACTGTCACTGCTCGCGCTGCCGCAGGCACTCGGGGGCTGCGGTCCTGACCCAGGGCCGCGTGCGGCGCGAGGACTTCCGCCTGGTATCGGGAGAAGCATCGCTGCGCGTTTTCCGCCCTGCCGAAGGTGCCGCGGTCAAGGTCTTCTGCACGGCCTGCGGATCCAGCCTCTTCGGCGGGACGTGGCCGGAGGGGCCCGAGGTGTCGATCCGGCTGGGGAGCGTGGACGGCGACCCCGGGATCCGTCCCCAG
>JBOHRQ010000023.1:0-32910 GCA_050732875.1 Gemmatimonadota bacterium
GTGATCGCCGAAACGGCGCACCGCGTGGTGGTGATGTACGCCGGGATCGTGGCCGAGACGGGGACCGTGGAGCAGATCTTCGACGGTCCCAACCACCCCTACACCGAAGGCCTCAAGGCGGCGATCCCGAAGCTCGGCGAGAAGGTCGAGCGGCTGGCCACGATCCCCGGGACCGTGCCCTCGCCGTACGAGGAGATCGTGGGGTGCCCGTTCCAGAACCGTTGCCCCTACGTGATGGACATCTGCCGGCGGGAGTTTCCGAAGCTGTACCGGCTCGAGCCGGGCCACGAGGCGCGCTGCTTCCTCTATGACTGACCGCCGCGCCAACGGCCATCCCGCGGCCAGCCGGGGCAATGCGCTGCTCGTGGTTCGGGACCTCCGGAAGTACTTCCCGATCAAGCGCGGCTTCTGGTCCCGCACGGTGGGTCACGTGCGGGCGGTGGACGGGATCTCGTTCGACATCCTGCCGGGGGAGGTGCTGGGTCTGGTCGGCGAATCGGGGTGCGGCAAGACCACCGCCGGCCGCTGCATCCTGCGGCTGATCGAGCCCACGCAGGGCGACATCGAATTCGAGGGACGGGACGTCCTCGATCTCGACCGGGGAGACCTGCGCCGCCTGCGGGCCGAGATGCAGATCATCTTCCAGGACCCCTACTCGAGCCTGAACCCGCGCCTCACGGTGGGGTCGATGCTGAGCGAGGCGCTCAGGATCCACGGCGTCGCCGAGGGCGAGGCGGTCCGCGGCCGCGTGCGGGAGCTCCTCGAGGTCGTCGGGCTCGCCGCCGAGCACGCGGGGCGCTACCCGCACGAGTTCTCGGGCGGCCAGCGGCAGCGGATCGGGATCGCGCGGGCCCTTTCGGTGAGTCCCCGTTTCATCGTCTGCGACGAGCCCGTCTCGGCGCTCGACGTGTCGGTCCAGGCCCAGGTGATCAACCTGCTCCAGGACCTGCAGCGGGAGTACGATCTGACGTTCCTGTTCATCGCCCACGACCTGGCGGTCGTGGAGCACATCTCCGACAGGGTGGCGGTCATGTATCTGGGGAAGCTCATGGAGCTGGCCGAGGCGGAGGAGCTGTACCGGAACCCGCTCCACCCCTACACGCGGGCCCTCCTGTCGTCGATCCCGGTCCCCGACCCGCGGGCCAAGCGGGAGCGCATCGTCCTGGAGGGCGATGTCCCGAGCCCGGCCCATCCGCCGTCCGGCTGCCCGTTCCATCCCCGGTGTCCGATCGCCACGGCCGAGTGCGCCGAGGTCACGCCGGAGTTCCGGGACGTGGGCGGGGGGCATTTCGTCGCCTGCATCAAGGTGTGAGGTGGTCTTGACGGTCCTTCGCGGCCCCTGCTAATCTACGAATCTCACTCGACACGCCATGATGCTCCGAACTTCGAACCCTGCCGCGGGAGGCCCCTCTTGATCGAAACATCGGTGCAGTTCTTCCAGGATGGAGGGATCTTCATGTGGCCTCTCCTCGCCTGCGCTGTCATCGGTCTCATCATCATCGTCTGGAAGTTCTTCTCGCTGACCTCGACCAGCTCCAGGACGCGCGCCCTCCTCGAGGACGTCGACGGCCTGATCTCCAACCGGCGGCTCGATGAGGCCAAGGCGCGCTGCCGCGAGAGCGACACCCCCGTCGCCCAGATCCTGCTGGCGGGCCTCGAGAAGCACCAGGAGGGGACCGAGCGCGTCCTGACCGCGATCGAGAACGAGGGCATGATCCAGATGTCGCGCCTGGAGAGCGGGCTGGTCTGGCTCGCCACGATCGCCAACGTGGCCCCGCTGCTCGGCTTTCTTGGAACGGTGGCGGGCATGATCATCGCCTTCGGCGCAATCGAGCTGGCCGGCGAGGTGGACGCCACCCTGGTCGCCGGCGGCATCAAGGTCGCACTGATCACCACGGCGGCCGGCCTCACCATCGCGATCCCGGTCAACATCGCGCACAACTACTTCGTTTCCAAGATCGACTCGATGGTCATCGAGATGGAGGAGACCTCGCAGAACCTGGTCGAGACGCTCCACGAGATGGGTCGCGAGCCGGTGCAGACGCGGGCCTGATCCGATGGCGAAGCTGCTGAAGCGCAAGAGCCGTGTCTCCGACGAGATCCCCACCGCCTCGATGGCGGACATCGCCTTCCTGCTCCTGATCTTCTTCCTCGTGACGACGGTGTTCGCCGAGGACCGGGGACTCAGCCTGGTGCTCCCCGAGCGGCAGAGCGAGGAGATCGAGATCAATCCCAAGAACATCATCACGTTCTACGTGGTGGGGGACGGGGTGGTCGAGCTGCGACGGGGCGATTCGCCCGACAAGCAGACCATAAACTTCGATCAGGTCGAGGCGATCACGCGTCAGGAGCTGGCCGCCAACCCGCGGCTCATCGTGAGCGTCAAGACCGCTCCCGACGCGAACTACGTGGACATGGTGAACGTTCTGGACGAGGTCAAGCTGGCCGGTTCGACCCGCATCAGCCTGCAGGAGTGGGACAAGTCCATCGAGTGAGCGTTCCCGCGGGCGAGGGTTCCTCGGAAGGCCCGGGTTCCCGCCCGGGCCTTCTGTTTTCGCCTTCCTGCTCCTCGTCATGGCATCCTTTTTGTCGGGATCGGGTAGACTCCGGGGCAGGATGCGAACCTCGTTGACCGTCGCGCTGGTGGCCTTGCTCGGGGTCCTGGCTCCGGGATCGGCCGGTGCCGCCCCCGCGACGCCCTTCCCGGTGCTTGTGACAATCGATGGGGCGCCCGTCGTCGCGGCGGCGTGCCCGCTCTACTGGGAGCCCGGCGAGCCGGTCGGGATCTGGCCTCACGAGACCGTCGCGCCCGAGACCCGGCTGGCGTCGGCGTCGGCCGGGGCCGCGCTCGCCATGGCGCGGAGGTGGCTTCGGGCGGCCCGCCCCTCCGCGGCGCTGGAGCGTCTGGCGACCGCGCCCGCGGGGCCGGAAGAGGACTTCCTCCGACAGGCGGCCCTGGCGGATCTCGGCCGCTGGGGTGAGTTCCGGGAGCGGACCCTGCCACCCCCCGACGGATGCACTCCGCTCGCCGACCGCTGGGCCGCCCTGGCCGCCTCCGCGGGGGGTGATCCGGGCGCTGCGGGGCGGGCGTTCGAGCGCCTCGAAGCCACGCTTCCCGAGCTCGCGGGCTATCTGGCCCTGTGGCGGCTCGAGGCGGCCGCGCTCGCCGCCGATGTCATGGCGGGCGAGGACGCGTGGGCGGAGCTCAACCGGCGCGACGTGCCGCGGATCGTGCGGGACGACGGCCGGGCGCTCCTCGCCCGGCTCTACGAACGGGCTGGTCGCTACAGAATGGCCCGGCAGTGGCACGTCACGCTGGCCTCGGAATCCCGCGGCCAGGAGCGGGCCGACCATCTGCTGGCCGCGGTCCGCGTGGCGGAGATGGAGGGCGACCCTGCGGCGGCCGATGCGCTCCGCGGGCGTGTCGTCAGGGAGATCCCGGCCGCCGCGGCGGAGCTCGTCCTCGACGCGGGCACGCGGGAGAGGCTGGGGATCGATCCCCTCGAGGCCGCGCACGTCCTGCGGGCGGCGGGGCATCCGGACCTGGCCGAGCCGTTGGCCACGACCGCGCTGGAGAGCGGCTCCGACGAGGAGCGGCGCGAGGCGCTGGCGCTCAGGGCGCGGATCCGCGCCGACCGCGGCGATCGGGAGGGTGCCGAACGGGACTACGCCGACCTCCTCGCCCGGTGGCCGACCGACCGGCGCGTGCCGGAGATCCTCTACGAGCGCGCGCGGCTCGCCCTGCGGAGCGGGGACGGCAGTGCGGCGCGCCAGCGCTGGCTCGATCTGGTCGCCCGCCACCCGGATCATCAGCTGGCGACGGCCGCGCTGTACATGGCCGCCGACTCCTACCAGGACGATCGGGAGTCGGACCCCGGGCTGGCGGAGCGGGCTATCGAGCTCTTCGGTCGGGTGGCTCGCGAGCACCCCGGCTCCCGCTACGCGGATCGGGCGTATATGCGGGCGGCACACCTTCTCTACGCGCTGGGGCGCTACGCGGAGGCCCACGACCGGTACGCGGCCTACCGGGGCGGGGAGAGCTCGCGCGAGGCCCGTTACTGGCGGGCCCGGTCGGCGGAACGCCTGGGGAACCCGGAAGCCGCGCGCTCCACGTACCGGGCGCTC
This sequence comes from Gemmatimonadota bacterium, assembly GCA_050732875.1. Classification (GTDB taxonomy): domain Bacteria; phylum Gemmatimonadota; class Gemmatimonadetes; order JACCXV01; family JAHWKZ01; genus DASRVA01. The sequence continues at coordinate 4,126 of JBOHRQ010000023.1, forward strand.
GCCTCGGGCGAGGACTACTACGCCCTGCTCGCCCGCGAGCGGCTGGCGGGAGGCCCTGGAATCCTGCGTTTCGACGGGGCGGAGTACCGTCCTGGCCCGACGCCGCCGATCGGCGACGGAGCGGCGCTCCTGGCCGACCCGGCGGGAAGGCGCGCCGCCGCCCTCCTGCGCTTCGGGGAGCGGCGCTACGCCCGGGCCGAGCTGGAGCGGGCGGTGGCCCGGGCCTGGAGTGATCGGAAGCTCCTCGAGACCTGGGCGCCCGCCCTCACGGCGTGGGGCTTCCCGGACCTCTCCCTCCGGATCGGCGTCCGGCTCGGCGACGATCGGGAACGGCTCGCGTTTCCCACCGGCTTCGCGGCGGCGATCGACACCGAGGCCCGGGCCCACGGCCTCGACGCCTGGCTCGTGCTCGCCCTCATCCGCCAGGAGAGTCTGTTCGATGCCGGAGCCGTCTCCCCCGCTGGCGCGCGCGGGCTCATGCAGGTCATGCCGGCGACCGGGCGCGTCCTGGCCGGTGGAATGGCATGGGCGGAGTTCGATCCCCGGATGCTGGACGTTCCGGCGGTCAGCCTCCACTTCGGGGCGACCTACATGGACGCCCGACTGCGGGAGTTCGAGGCGTTCTGGCCGGCCGTCCTGGCCTCCTACAACGCCGGCCCCGAGGCTGTGTCCCGCTGGTGGACGTTCCCCGAGCGGACGCTGGACCCCGAACTGTGGGTCGATCGCATTCCGTACCGCGAGACCCGCGACTACGTGAAGAAAGTGCTGGCGCAGTACGCGACCTACCGACGGCTCCACGGTGGTGGCTTCCCGGCTCGCTAGCGGCCTGCTTCTGGCAGGGCTGGCGATCGCCGGCCCGGTCCGACCCGTCGCCGCCCAGTCCGAGGGGGTGAGCGGGAACGCCCCCGAGCACACCACGCTCGTCTACCCGCCCTTCGCCCACACCCTGGGCATCCACCGCGCCCGCCCCGTCCATCTGAAGCTCTTCCTCGGCGACCGCACCCGGTTCGACGACCCGCAGGGAGTGGCGGCGGTGAAGTTCGCCAGCGACGACGACCCCGAAGCGAAGGGCGACGATTACCAGCTCACCCTCTTCGGCGTGAACTCCGGCCGCGGAGAGATCCTGTACAACTCCAGCATGCAGACGCTGGCGATCTACGGCGGGAAGGGGAGCGGACCGGGGCAGTTCACCGCGCCGCGCGGGATCACGGCCACCGTGGACGGACGGATCTACGTCGCCGACACCGGCAATCGGCGCGTGGCGCGCCTGCGCTGGGACCCGGTCGGCCGTAAGCTGGACTGGGTCGGGGCGTGGACCGCGCCCCGTCCGTTCGACGTCGCCACCGATCAGCGCGGCAACGCCTGGGCGGCGGATCCCGTGGCCAACGCCGTCCTGCGCTTCGCCGATTCGACCGCCGGGGCCGGGTCGTCGCTCCTGCCGCCATCGCCGATCGAGGGGGACCGGTGGCCCCTCCCGGCGGACATCGAGGGGCCGACCGCGCTGGCGATCGGCGACTCTCTCGATCCCTGGTACCATCCGTCCGGCTACCGGCTTTATCTGGTCGACCGGAACGGCGGGCGTCTCCGCGCCTACGATGCGCAGGGCGAAGTGCTGGCCGAGATCTCGCCCGCCGACCTGGATCGGGCGGACGGCCGCTTCGGCTATGTCGAGCTCGACTACTACGGCAACGTCTACGTGTCCGATTCCGTCGCGGAGGTCCTCTACAAGCTCGATCCCGCCCTGCAGCCGCTGGCGACCTTCCCGGGTCCCGGCCCTCCGGACGAGAGGCTGGTGGAGCCACGCGGGGTGGCGATCTGGCCGCGCTTCGGTCAGGTGTTCGTCGCCGAGCGCGACGGGGCCCGGTACTTCTTCCTCGGAACCGACTTCCGCACGCTGAGCAACCCGGTGGAGGTGAGCGTTTCGGAAGACTCCGCCTACGCCTTCGATGTGTTCCTGACCGAGATATCGTTTGTCAACATCGCTTTCCTGGACGTGTCGGGCGACACGCTGGCGTTCGCCGAGGCCGGCACCTTCGGGCCGGGCCATGTGACGATCGGCTGGAGCGCGGAAGACTGGTCGGAGACCCCGCCGCCCGGCTTCCAGGAGCGCGTGGAGCGAGTCGAAATCGAGGCCCGGCCGACCTACTCCAGCCGCAAACGCTTCAGCCTCGTACGCACCTTCGCCGTTCGCTGGAACCGGCCTTGACACTCCTTCCGCCGGTCGGGTAGACTGCGTTTCGGTCGTCCGCAACAAGCTTTCCCACTAGTGAAGGAGTCCCGCCGTCATGGCCAAGGGCAAGGTCAAGTGGTTCAACGACGCCAAGGGGTACGGGTTCATCCAGCAGGATGCCGGGGAGGACGTCTTCGTCCATTTCACGGCCATCCAGACCGATGGATTCAAGACGCTGGCCGAAGGACAGCAGGTGGAGTTCGAGCTCACAGCCGGCAAGAAGGGACCTCAGGCGGCGAACGTGTTGAAGCTCTGAGTCTCTGAACTGGGTTTCTGAACCGGGGATCCTGATCCGACGCGCCGAGACACCTCACGACGCCCCGCGCCATGGCGGGGCGTTCGTGTTTCTGACGCCCCTTCGGGCGTTCGTGTTGCTCACGCTGACGCTCGTCCTGCCCGTGGCGCCGGCGCGGGCCTTTGCCCAGCCGGCGCGGGCGACACGGAGCTGCGAGGCCCGCCAGGAGGTCGGGCAGCCGGCTCCGGACCTCCACTGCATCGAGCTCCTGCCGGGCGCCCTGGCGCCGGACGCCAGCGGAATCGTCCGGATGACCCCGGCCCCGTCCCCGTTCGGCGTCTCGGTCGACGCCCGCGGGGTCCACCGCTGGAGCCTCGCATTGGAGGCGAAGGGCCTTCCCGACCCGGAGTCGCTGGGACCCTACGAGGTCCTCGTCGCCTGGGCGACCACGCCGATCCTGCGGCCGGTGATCCGGCTGGGCGAGGTCGGAGACGGCCGCTCCCGGCTCGGACCCGTCGCGCTCGACAAGTTCCTGATCCTGGTGACGGCCGAGTCCTCGCTGGCCGAGGAGGAGCCGGCGGGGCCGAGGCTCCTCCGCGGCACCTCCCCCAGCATGGCGCTCCAGCCCCACGAGGTGCCGGCGCTCCTGGGGCCGGCGGTGGGGGCCATTGGGGGCGAGGACGGCGGGCACGCGCATGACGCGGGGGACGGCTGGGAGCTACCGCCAATGCATCCGGGCGTGACGATGGTCCCAGGCATGCACGCGGCCCGGCCCGACGTGGCCCCCTGGCTCCCACCCTGGGATCCGGCCACGCTGCCCGAGGTCCGCCCGCGGCAGGTCATCCGGCTCGTGGACGGCGATTCTCTCGAGCTGACGGCCGCTCCCGTCCGGCGCGCTATCGGCGGCCGCGTGCTGGCCCTCCTCGGCTTCAACGGCCAGATCCCGGGCCCGCTCCTGGTGGTCCCCGAGGCCGCGACGGTGACCGTCCGCTTCGCCAACCGGATCGACCGCCCGACCACCATCCACTGGCACGGAATCCGGCTCGACAACCGTTTCGACGGGGTGCCCTTCGTGACCCAGGAGCCGGTGCCGCCCGGTGGAACGTTCGTCTACGAGGTGCGCTTCCCGGATCCGGGGATCTACTGGTACCACCCTCATCACCGCGAGGACGTGACCCAGGACCTGGGCCTCTACGGCAACATCCTGGTCCGCTCGGAAGAGGGGTACGGCCCCGCCGACCGGGAGGAGGTCCTCGTCCTGGACGACCTCCTCCTCGATGCCGGTGGCCTCCCGGTGCCGTGGGGCGAGGAGACGGCTACGCACGCCCTCATGGGTCGCTTCGGGAACGTCTTCCTGGTGAACGGCGAGCCCGACTACCGGCTCACGGTCGGTCCGGGATCCCTCGTGCGCTTCCTCCTGACCGACGTGTCCAGCACCCGCACCTACAACCTCTCGTTCGGGGCGCCGACCAAGGTCGTGGCCTCCGACCTCGGGCGCTTCGAGCGCGAGGAGGTCGTCGAGAGCGTGGTGATCGGGCCGGCCGAGCGCTACGTGATCGACGTCCGGTACGACGAGCCGGGGAGGTACCCGATCCTGAACCGCGTGCGGGGGGTGGACATGGTGTACGGCAACTACCTCGCGGAGACGGACACGCTGGGGATCGTCGAGGTCTCTGCCGATCTCCCGCCAGGCCGGCACGCCGACAACTTCCGCCCGCTTCGCGAGCCGGCGGACGTCGGCGCCGAGATCGACCGCTTCCGCGCGCTGGCCGACCGGCCGGTGGACCGGGAGCTGGTGCTCGCGGTCGAGACCGAGGGGCTCCCCTTCCCGCTGGGGATTCTCCTGCGCCTCGAGCGCGCGTACTTCAACCCGCTCGAGTGGAGCGGCACCATGCCGGTCATGAACTGGGCCACCACGGCGCGCCAGGTGCGCTGGGTGCTGCGCGATCCGGAGACCGGCGACGAGAACATGGAGATCGACTGGCGGTTCCGGGTCGGAGACGTCGTCCGGATCCGCATCACCAACAGCCGCGAGGCGTTCCACGCCATGCAGCACCCCATCCATCTGCACGGGCAGCGGTTCCTCGTGGTGGCCAGAAACGGCGTCCCGAACGACAATCTGGTCTGGAAAGACACCCTGATCGTGCCGGCTGGGCAGACCGCAGACCTGCTGGTCGAGATGTCGAACCCCGGCCGCTGGATGCTCCACTGTCACATCGCGGAGCACCTCGACGCGGGGATGAAGACCGTGGTCACGGTCGAATGAGAGATCGCTGGACTCCGAAACCGTCGCCCTGACCCCCGCCAAGGAGCGCCCGATGAGGAAAGCCGTCCTCGCCTGCCTCAGCCTGGCCGTGCTGGCCGCACCCGCCGCCGCCCAGTCGCCGCCGGACAGCCTGCCGACCGCGATCCAGGAGGTAGTGAGCGTCACGGCACCGGTCGTGGCGCTGACCCATGTCCAGGTGGTGGATGGGACGGGCGCCGAGCCGCGCGCCGACCAGACGGTCGTGATCCAGGACGGCCGGATCGCCGCGGTAGGGCCGGCGGCGGAGGTCGAGGTCCCGTCCGGCGCGGAGGTTCTCGATCTCTCCGGGCACACCGTGATCCCCGGATTCGTCGGCATGCACGACCATACCTTCTACACCACCTCGGGGCGGCGCGTGCAATCGACCTTCAGCGCGCCGCGGCTCTACCTGGCCGGTGGTGTGACCACCATCCGGACGACCGGGAGCTACCATCCCTACAGCGAGCTCTCGCTGAAGCGTGGCATCGAGGCCGGCGACGTGCCGGGCCCGCGGATCCACGTGACGGGGCCCTATCTCACGGGCGGCAGCGGCGTCAGCTACATGACGCAGGTCTCGACCCCCGAGGACGCCCGCCAGGTCGTCGCCTACTGGGCGGAGGAGGGGGCGACGTGGTTCAAGGCGTACACGCAGATCAGCCGCGCCGACCTGGCCGCGGTGATCGACGAGGCCCACAGCCGCGGCCTCAAGGTGACCGGCCACCTCTGCTCGGTATCCTTTCGTGAGGCCGTGGAGCTCGGGATTGACAATCTGGAGCACGGCTTCTTCACCAACACCGACTACGATCCCGACAAGCCGCCCGACGAATGCCCGTCGGACTTTCGCGAGGCCCTGCTGACCGTCGACCTGGACGGGGCCGATGTCCAGCGCACCTTCGATGCCATGATCGAAAACGACGTCGCGATGACCTCGACGCTCGCCATCTACGAGCTGATCGTGCCCGGACGCCCGGCCGAGATCGACCCGCGCGTTTTGGCCGCGCTGGCGCCGGAGGCGGAGGCCGACTACCTGGAGAGCCGTGAGGAGATCGCCGCCAACGCCGCCGAATCCCAGTGGCCCGAGCTCTTCCGGCGCGCCCAGGCGTTCGAGAAGGCGTTCGTCGAGGCCGGCGGGCTGCTGGCGGCCGGGGTCGATCCGACCGGGATCGGCGGCGCTCTCCCCGGCTTCGGCGACCAGCGGAACTACGAGCTTCTGATCGAGGCCGGCTTCACTCCCGTCGAGGCGATCGAGATCATGACGCTGAACGGGGCCCGGGTGCTCGGCGAGGACGACGAGTACGGCTCGATCGAGGCGGGCAAGCTGGCCGAGCTGGTCGTGATCGAGGGCGATCCGATCGCCGATCCGGTCCAGATCCGGAACGTGCGGATCGTCTTCCGGGACGGCCTCGGCTACGACTCGTCGAAGCTGATCGGGTCGGTCGAGGGGCAGGTGGGGATCCGGTAGGCCCATGGACGACACGACGGTCGCCGCCACGATCCATATCGAGCCGATGCGGAACACCGACTGGTCGGCAGTGGCGGACATCTACCGCCAGGGAATCGAGTCCGGCCACGCGACGTTCGAGACGGAGGTCCCTTCCCCGGAAGCCTGGGACGCCGCGCACTTCGAGGCGGGACGGCTGGTGGCCCGGGAGGAGGACCGTGTGCTGGGGTGGACGGCCCTGTCGCCGGTCTCGGACCGCTGCGTCTACGATGGGGTCGCCGAGGTCAGCGTGTACGTGGGCGCGGCGGCCCGCGGACGCGGGATCGGCCGGCGGCTCCTGGAAGCGCTCGTCCAGGCGTCCGAGGAGGCCGGGATCTGGACCCTCCAGGCCGGGATCTTCCCGGAGAACGAGGCCTCGCTGGCCATCCACCACGCGTGCGGCTTCCGGGTCGTGGGCCGCCGGGAGCGGTTGGGGCGGCTGGCCGGCGAGTGGCGCGATGTGATTCTGCTCGAACGGCGGAGCGGTTCGGTGGGCGTGGACTGACCTGCGCAGCTACTCCCCACGAATCCGGACGCCGATCGCTGCCGCGGCCTGCACCAGGACCGGGCTCCGCAGGTCGAGCGCCGTCGGCTGCCCAAGGGCGAGATCCGAGGTGGAGAGCCGGTCGGCGAAGAGAACGAGCATGTGCCACTCACCGAAGAACGCCGACCACCAGCGGAGCCCGCTGGCGCCGGCCTCGTGAAGGGATCGGGCGATCGCCTGCGTGGTCCTGATGTCGCGGGCGGCTGTCCGATCGGGACGGATCCCGTGTTGTTGCAGGACCGCCGGATCGCACAAATCGGCGATCCGCGCCCGAACGCGAGGCGCGAGCGAAACCTCGACGAGCGCGAGCGGGTGGCCGAACTCGGTCAGATGGTGCGCACCGATCGAACGTCCGCGATAGCGCTGGATCTTCTCGGCCACCGCATGATCGTCCGTCTCGGCGAGGTACAGGCATCCGCCGGAAAGATCGAAGCGTCCGCTCCCCTGAACCCCCGGGACATGGTCGGACGAGAACGGTGCCCCCGGCCGGGCCTCCGGCTTCCAGGGGAAGACCCGCCAGAAAAGCCCCGGATCAGGCGTAGGCGCTGCTCCGCTCGGCCTCGATCGCGGCCACGACCTCCGACAGCCGTCCCATTCTCAGGACATCGATCGGGCGGCGATCGCCGAGGTGGGCGTTGAAGCCGTGGACCCAGTCGGGAATGGCGGTCTCGTCGAGAAACCCCGACAGGAGCGAGACCACGACGTCCAGGTCGCGCAGCCGCTCCTCGTTGGCCGGCTCGGCCGGCTCCCCCCGCCTCCAGCGTGAGATCTGGCTCCGGTGCACGTCCAGGGCCCGGGCCAGCTCGGCGTCGGAGGAAAACGCCCGCCGGGCGGAGGCGTAGCGCGCCCACCCGATCGGCGGACCGCCCGGGGTTTCCTGAACGATCTCGCCGGTCTCGCGCACCACCCGCGCCACAGCGCGTCGATAGCGCTCGACGGTCTCTGGGGCCGCTTCGCGCGATGGAGGCTTCGCCTTCTCGAGCTCTTCGCGCGCGCGCTCGAGGGCTGCGATGCTCGCACGCGCTGAAGGATCCGTCGATTTCGGCATGCAACAAATATGTTGCGGAGAGTGCGTATTGTCCAGGAGAGCTGGCTTGGGGAGGGAGAGCCGGTTTCTCGTCCGGCGGAAGCGCGAGACCCCCGGCCATCAGCGATAGATGTTCTTGCGATGCCCAATCTTGATCTCGCGTATCGCCGGCTGGAGCGTGGCGACTCTCGTTGATACCTCGGCGGTGGCGGTCCTGGTCCGCCGCCGCCGCCGGCCGAGCTGGAACCGCTGGCCCAGGCGGCCCGACGCCAGCGCCGCTCCCGGCGGGCGGGAGATCGATCCGATGGTAACTTGATCGCGTGAGTCGCCCCGCCCTCTATCTCATCGACGGCTACGCCCTCATCTACCGCTCCTACTTCGCGTTCGCGAAGAACCCGCTCAGGGCTTCGTCGGGCGAGGAGACGGGGGCGGCCTATGGGATGGCCAGCTTCCTCGTCCGCCTCCTGGACGAGCGGGAGCCCGACTACCTGGGGGTCGTGCTGGATTCCCGCGAGCCGACCTTCCGCCACCGCCAGTTTCCCGACTACAAGGCCACGCGCGAGAAGATGCCCGATGACCTCAAGGCCCAGATCCCGCGCGTCCAGCAGCTCTTCGAGGCTTTCCGCGTGCCGGTCGTCGAGATCCCCGGCCAGGAGGCCGACGACGTGATCGGCACGCTGGCGCGGAAAGGGGCCGACAGCGGGCTCGACGTCTACATCGTCTCGGGGGACAAGGATTTCTATCAGCTCATCGAGGAGCACGTGAAGCTGCTCAACCCCGGCCGCGGTGGTCTGGCCGCCGTCGACGAGGAGGTCGTCGATCTGGCGAAGGCGCCCGCGAAGTTCGGCGTGGGGCCGGACCGGGTGATCGACATTCTGGGCTTCATGGGGGACTCCTCCGACAACATCCCCGGCGTCCCCGGCGTGGGCCTCAAGACGGCGCAGAGGCTGGTCACCGGGTGGGGGAGCATGGAGGACGTGTACGACCACCTGGACGAGGCGGCCACGCCCAAGCTCCGCGATAAGCTGGTCGAGCACCGCGAGGCGGCGCTCCTCTCGAAGGACCTGGTCACGATCCGCACCGACCTGGACGTGGAGCTGGATCTGGAGGCGCTCGCGGTCCGGGAGCCCGATCGCGAGAAGGCGACGGCGTTCTTCGCCGAGCTGGAGTTCGTGGCCCTTCTCAAGCGGTTCGGGGGCCGTGAGGCCTCCCTCGACGAGGAGGCCCACTACCGCGTCGTCGACACGTTGGAGGCGCTCGCCGACCTGGTCAAGCGGCTCGAGGATGCCGACCGCTTCGCCTTCGACCTGGAGACGACCAGCCTGGATCCCATCTCGGCGCAGATCGTGGGTCTCGCGTTCGCGACCAACCCCGGCCGGGCCTGGTACGTGCCGGTCGGGCACGCGGAAGGACCCAATCTGCCGCTCGGGACGGCGCTCGCGGCGCTGAAGCGGCTGCTCGAGGACCCCGAGCGTCCCAAGCTGGGGGAGAACGTCAAGTACGACACGATCGTGCTGAGCGAGGCCGGCGTGGAGGTACAGGGGATCGTGGCCGATGTCGGCCTGGCCGCTTATCTGCTCGACCCGGCGCGGCGGCAGTACAACCTGGACCTGCTGGCACTCGAGCTCCTCGGCCACAAGATGATCACCTACGACGACGCGACGAAGCCCGACGGCCGGAAGGACCGCCTCCCCTTCGCCGAAGTTCCGATCGAGGACGCCGCCCGATACGCCTGTGAGGACGCCGACGTCGCGCTGCGCCTGGCCGAGCGGTTCCTGGGGGAGCTCGAGGAGCGCGACCTGATGGATCTCTACCACCAGGTAGAGCTCCCGCTGGTGCCGGTGCTGGCCGCTCTCGAACGGCGAGGGGTGGCCCTGGACGTCGAGTTCTTCCGCCACATGGCGCGGCGGCTCGAGGGCGAGCTGGCGACCCTCGAGCGGGAGTGCACGATCCTGGCCGGCGGCGAGTTCAACCTGAACTCCCCGCACCAGCTGGCCGAGGTGTTGTTCGAGCGGCTGAAGCTGCCCGTCGTCAAGCGCACCAAGACCGGCTACTCCACCGACGCCGAGGTCCTCGAGACACTGGCCGCCGAGCACGAGCTGCCGCGAAAGCTCCTCGAGTACCGCGAACTGGCCAAGCTCAAGTCGACCTACGTGGATGCGCTGCCGGCGGCGATAAACCCCTTGACCGGACGGCTCCACTCGAGCTTCAACCAGACCGTCGCCGCGAGCGGGCGGCTCTCCTCGAGCGAGCCGAACCTGCAGAACATTCCGATCCGGACCCCGCTGGGACGCGAGATCCGCCGCGGCTTCGTCCCGTCGGAGCCCGGATGGACGCTGTTAGTCAGCGACTACTCGCAGATCGAGCTGCGGATCCTGGCCCACCTCTCGCAGGACCCGAGCCTGGTGGAGGCCTTCCGGTCCGGGCAGGACGTCCACACCCAGACCGCGGCGCTCGTCTTCGGGATCGACCCGGCCCAGGTGGACATCGGTCTCAGGGCGCGGGCCAAGATGGTGAACTTCGGGGTCGCCTACGGGATGGGCGCCTTCGGGCTCGCCCGTCGGCTCGGGATCCCGCGCGAGGAGGCCGAGGCCTTCATCAAGGGCTACTTCGAGCGCTTTCAGGCGGTCAAGCTTTTTCAGGAGCAGGCGATCGCCCAGGCCCGCGAGCTCGGGTACGTGACCACGCTCCTCGGCCGGCGGAGATACCTGCCGGAGATCAGCAGCAAGAACTGGAACATCCGCTCGTTCGCGGAGCGCGTGGCGATCAACAGCCCGATCCAGGGGACGGCCGCCGACTTGATCAAGATCGCCATGATCCGGGTCCACGGGCGGCTCGCGGAGGACGGCATCCCGGCCCGCATGCTGCTCACCGTCCACGACGAGCTGGTATTCGAGGTCGAGGAGGGGGCCGTGGAGCCGCTGGCCGAGATGGTTCGTGGCGAGATGGAGGGCGCGATCGAGCTGGACGTCCCCGTCGAGGTCGGGATCGGCGTGGGGCGGACGTGGTACGACGCGAAGTGAGCGGATCGGACGTCGCGAGCGACGGGTAGAACGGTGGTTCCCATGAACCCGCCAGCCGGAAGGATGGCCCCATGATCGACAGGAAGCGGCACGCGGCGAGGTCCCGTGCAGGAAGGTTCGGGCCGGTCGCCCTGATGGCGATCGTGGCCTGCTCGGGTTCTAATCCACCCACCTCCGACGGTCAGCCATCGGGAACCGGACCCGCGCCAGGAAGCACCGTCGTCCACGACGGCCTCGAGTACCGGGCCGACGTAGCGGTGATGGAGTCCTTTCCGGTGCAGCTCTCCGGGCGGGTGACGATCACGAACCGATCCACGGAGGTCCGGACCGTGACGTTCCCAGACGGCTGCGTGGCATTGCTGCGTGCCTACAGGCCCGGCGAGGCGGACCCCATCTGGGATCAGGCGGAGAACCTCGCGTGCACGATGGCGCTCGTCCCGGTGGAGCTCGCCCCCGGAGCCACGCACGAGGTCCGGGCGCCGACCGTCAGCGCCTACGAGATCCTGGACGACGAGCTCCCGGACGGAGAGTACCGGATCACGATCTACCTGCGGCCGGATGGCGACGTGGTCGAGATCGACGTCGGCGCCACCCACCTGGCGATCCCGCGCTAAGCGCCGCGTAAGCGCCTTCCTGCACGAAGGATCGCTCGCCGATCGACGGGTTGACCACATTGTGATTGGTGTCCACCTTGCCCACCCATGGCCAAAGTCTTCCAGCGGGCACTCGGAGGTCTTTTTTCATGCCTGGCGGCGATGTCTTGCGGCGACGATCCCTCCGGCCCCACGCGCGACAGCCTGCTCTTCGATATCGTCCTCCCCACCGCCCAGGCCTACGACCGCGACGGTGACGGTCTCGTGGACCTGGAGATCGCTTTTAGCCAGACGGGCCCGGCCGTCAACCTGACCACGCTCGAGATCCGATCGAGCCGGCCGCTGGGTCCGAACGGCGAGGGCGGGACGGATCTGCGGGAAGCGTTTGAGGTCGTATCGCTGGATGCCGAGGCGGCCGTCCTGGAAGAAACGACCGATGCCCTGCTCCCGGACGGCGAGGTCGAGATCATCGTTCGTGGCGAGGATCAGGCGGGCGCGAGCAGCGAGGAGGCGGTGACGATCACCCTTCCCGCCGGGGCTTTCCATCGCTACCTGGAATCGCGGGTCGACAGCCGGGAGCCGTTGAGGATCGAGACCATTCCGGGTGACACGCTCGGCTTCCTGCTGACCTCGGAGTTCGAGATCGTCCCGTTCCACACGCAGAAGCTCGAGGTGTTGCCGCGGATCTCGATCGGCGCGGTGCGGGATCCAGTGGACGGCGTGTGGGACCCGGTGACCGAGCGGCTGTACATCGTCAGCGACGCGGTCGGGCTCCTGGTGGTGGTGGATCCGAAGACGCTCGCCGTGGAGGGTCCGATCCCGATCGCGGCTCGCGGGATCGGGATCGAACGTGGGCCTGCTTCGGGACTGCTCTATGTTTCGCTGGCCACCACCGCGGCGTCGATCGCAGTGGTGGATCCTGTGGCGAGAAGTCAGGTCCGTGTCATTCAGACCGCTATCGTCGACCCGCTCAACCCTGGTAGCCCCGCATTCATCGGTGAGCCGCAGGTCTCACTATCCGAGGAGGTGATCTATGTACCTCGATTTGTTACTCCTGGAGGAGTGTTGGGAATTGATCCGATCTCGTTCGAGGTTCTCGTAGAGGTTGATATTGGGAGCAATGACAATAATCTGGGGTTTGGCCTTCCGGTGGATTCTGTACTCGACGTTCTCCGTATGCGTCTATTCGTGACGGACCAAGCAAGCCCTCCCCTTGCTGGATTGGCTGAGGTCGACACTGAAACAAATAAGCTTGTGCGGAGAATCAATAGTGGCCAGCATACTGGAAGGATGATTGCGCTCTCGCCCGGTGGCGAAAGAGTTTTTGTAACACTCAACACTTTGCCTGGAAGCACGCAACAAGGGGAGAATTGGCTAATCGACACGAATTCTTTCACGGTTCTCGAACGCTTCCAGGATAATCCCAGATCCGAATTCGGAGACAACGACCCCGCGTTTCGGCCTGATGGCCAGCTGATCTTCGTGCCCAGTGGCAACGGGATCGGTGTGTACCTCAACCGGGAGTAGTTCGAAGATGAAGGCCAGCCAACTGCGCCCCAGTCTCCCCACGAGGATCCTCGTCCTCATGATGCTCTTTTTGGGGTGCTCGAGTGACCGCAAGGGAGCGACATCTCCAACAGCGCCCACCTCTCGGAGCGAGCTCCCGCGACTGAGTACGAGCGAGGGAACCCCGCACCTCACGAAGCCGGAGGAAGAGGTCTTTGGCAGCGTGTTTATCATGGGCCAAAGGGTTTCACCGGGCGATGCCATCTACTACGTCAGGATGACGAAGACCGAGGATCCCGGACACAACATCGATGATTTCGAGGCACCGGAAATCGTTTATGTAGATCCCGACGTTACGACCGAAAACCAATGGGGCTGGTACGCGAAGAACTTCGATGTTCCCGCTCAGAACATGAACCGAGGCCGATGTGACCCGGGTCTGGGAGCTGCGGAGGGAGACATCGAGGTACATCGAACGTTCGACCACGAGACGGGGTGGCGCGAGCCGCTGCCCACGCAACAGGAGGCCCATTGCATCGGTCCCGGACTGTCACGCGCTGAGCCCCGCCATTGCTCACCGTTGGCCTGACCGGCAACCTGGCCAGCGGGAAGACGGCCGTAGCCGAGCACTGGCGCGAGGCGGGCGTACGGGTGATCGACGCCGACCGGCTGGGGCACGAGGTGCTCCGGGAGAACCCGGGTGCGAAGGCCGCGCTGGTCGAAACGTTCGGCGAAAGGATCCTCGGCGCCGACGGGTCGATCGACCGCGTCGCGTTGGGAGAGCGTGCGTTCGCGAGCGAGGAAGGCGTCCGGCGCCTCGACGAGATCGTCCATCCTCCGCTGCTCGAGCGTCTCCGTGCCGAGCTCGAGCGCGCGGAGAAGGAAAGCGCCCCGCTCGCCGCCGTCGACGCGGCGCTGATCTTCGAGTTCGGTTTCGACGAGGAGCTCGACGCGGTCGTTCTGGTGACTGCGCCCCGCGAGATCCGCGCCGAACGGCTCCGCCAGACGCGCGGGCTGGACGACGACCGCATCGAGCGCATCATGGCCGCCCAGCTCCCGGATGCGGAGAAGGTGGCGGCGAGCGATTATGTTATCGTCAACGACGGTTCGCTCGAGGAGCTGAGGGCCGCGGCAGATCGGGTGCTGGCCGGAATCCGCTCCGATTTCGGCTCGGGCACCGCGGACACCTGACACCCAAGGAGACGGACGATGCGTAACCACGAGAACGGGTTCCTGGCGGGCATCCTGGTCGGGCTCGCGATCGGCGGGATCCTGGCCCTCCTCTATGCCCCCGAGCGGGGCGACAAGACCCGCAAGAGGCTCGTCAAGAAGAGCGGCCAGTGGCAGGAGAAGGCCTCAGGCGCTCTCGACAGCGCTGGCGAGATCGTCGACCGCAGCCGGAAGAAGATGGGGATCTAGTGCCCCCATCGGGAATTCCCGAAAGAGGGCTCTAGCCTCTGCGCCGGGTCGGACTCATCGTCCTCGACGGCTGGGGGCTCCGCGACGCCCGCGAGGGCAACGCGGTCGCGCTCGCCCGGACGCCCGTCTTCGACGGCCTCTGGGAACGCTACCCCCGGACGCGGCTGGACGCCTCCGGTCGAGCGGTCGGCCTGGTGGACGGTCAGATGGGAAACAGCGAGGTCGGCCACCTGAACCTGGGGGCCGGCCGAGTCATCCGGCAGGACATCCTCCGGATCGACGAGGCCATCGAGGACGGGAGCTTCTTCGAGCGCGAGGCCTTCCTCGACGCCATCCGCCACGTCCGCGGCACGCAGGGGACCCTCCACCTGATGGGCCTCGTGTCCGACGGCGGCGTCCACAGCCACCTGCGTCATCTGGAGGCTCTTCTCGAGCTGGCCCGACGGGAGGAGCTGGACGACGTCGCCATCCACGCGTTCACCGACGGTCGCGACACGAGCCCCAAAGGTGGGGCCGGCTATCTCGGCCAGGTCGAGCGGGCGACCCGGGAGAAGGGGGTCGGGCGGATCGCCACCGTCGTCGGACGCTATTACGCGATGGACCGCGACCGGCGCTGGGACCGGACCCGGGTCGCCTGGGAGGCGCTGACCCACGGCCGGGCCCGCACGACCGCCGGCGATCCAGTGGAGGCCCTGCGCGAGAGCTACGAGCAGGACGTCACCGACGAGTTCGTCAAGCCGATCGTGGTCGAGGGGACGCCGCGGATCGAGGACGGCGATGGCGTGATCTTCTTCAACTTCCGCGCCGACCGGGCGCGCCAGCTCACCCGCGCCTTCACGGAGGCCGGCTTCGACGGCTTCGAACGCGAGCCGCCCGAGGACCTCTTCTTCGCGACCATGACCGAGTACGACCGCTCCTTCGGCCTGCCGATCGCCTTTCTCCCGAAAGAAATGAGCGAAGTCGCGGGCGAGGTCTGGCAGCGCGCCGGCTGCACGAACCTGCGGATCTCCGAGACGGAGAAGTACGCCCACGTCACGTACTTCTTCAATGGCGGGCGCGAAGAGCCCTACTCGGGCGAGGAGCGCATCCTGGTCCCCTCGGCCAAGGTGGCGACGTACGACCTGCAGCCCGAGATGTCGGCCCCCGAGGTGACCGACCGCCTGGTCGAGGCGATCCGCGCGCGGCGCTTCGACTCCTTCGTCCTGAACTATGCCAACCCCGACATGGTGGGTCATACGGGCGTGCTCCAGGCGGCGATCCGGGCCGTCGAGACCGTCGACGCCGGGCTCGGCCGGGTCGTCGAGGCGTTCCGGGAGGCCGAGCCCGACGGGGCGCTCCTGATCCTCGCCGACCACGGCAATGCCGAGGCCATGATCGAGGAGGACGGCTCTCCCCACACCGCGCACACGACCAATCCCGTGCCCTGCATCCTGGTGTCGAAGGTCGAGCGCCGGCTCCGCGAGGGGGGCGCCCTGTGCGACGCCATCCCCACCCTGCTCGCCCTGCAGGAGATCGAGAAGCCGGGGGTGATGACCGGCAGCGACCTGCGGAGTTAGTCCCGCACGGTACCCGCGCCGGTGCCCGTCTGATTGCGCTCGGCCACGCGGGGCCGCATCTTAGTCGTGGGAGCCATCCAACCCCCGTGCGACCCTATACGAATCGAGCCCCTGGCCGGCTGGCATCCGTCCTGCTGGCGATCGCTGCCCTGGCCATAGCCCATCCGGCGGCCCCTCTCCAGGCCCAGGGGGGTGCGCTGGCCGAAGCCTTCCCCCTGCAGCGGGGGAACTCCTGGACCTACGACGGCACCGTGTGGTGGGTGCCTCACAACTCCCGCCGGGTCCTGGAGGAGCGGGTGACCCTGGAGATGGAGGTCGTCGAGGTCGCGGAATGGGGGCGGATGCGGGGAGCCGTCCTAAGGGGGTTCCCCGGCGATCTCGTCACCTCCGCTCCAGACCGGTTCACGGGCGAGTTCACGCTCTTTCAGACCGGTTCCACCGTCCATCTCCTGCGCGGGGAAGCGGGACGCGAGGCGATTCGCAGGCTCCGTGAGCGGGACGCGTCCGTCGCCGATCTGGTGCGGGATTCCGAGGTGGTCCTGGATCTGCCGCTGACACCCGGGGAGACCTTCTGCTCGAGGGGCGGCACAGGGGGGAGTGCCCGCGTGTGCTGGTTCGTGGAAAAGGAGGATCCGGTCGAGGTGCTACCCGTGCACGGGGTGCGGGCCCGGGGTCATCGCGAGCGCTACCTCCTCGATCTGCGATCCGGCGCCGAGCACGAGGTCCGGGGATTCGTGCCCGGGGTGGGCTTCACGTCCTTCGCGATCGGGCATTTCGGCGATCCCTCGGCCCTCGAGCTCGAGCTGGTCGAGGTCCACCTGGTGGCTCCACCCGGCACCTTCCTGAAGACGCTGGACCTGGCGGACGAACCGGCCGTGGAGATGGCGACCGACTCCCGTTCGCCCGAGCCCGAAAGCCCTGGCCTGTCGGCCGCTGACCCAGCCCGCACTGCCCGGGCCGACCTCGCCTCCCCGACGGTGACGACTCAGGCCACGGCAGAGGAGCCAGTGGCCGACGCTGCTCCCGCACGGTCCGCAGCGGCGGCGTCGCCGCCCGACGCGGATGGTGACGGCGTGCCCGACGAGGCCGACGGCTGCGCCGGCTCGGCCGCGCGGGAGATCGTGGACCGGCGGGGCTGCTCCCTCCCGCCGCCGGAACGGCTCGTCGAGCGACGCGAGGCCCCCCAAGCCCCCGTGGTCCACATCGCGCTCGAGGAGATCCCCGTTCCGGACTACGTGGAGCCGGCCTGCGTCGACAATCGCCAGTGGTTCCTGAGCGGCGAGTCGATCGAGTTCGACGGCCGGCCGTTCGACCCGATCGGCACGCCGGAGCCGATCAGCCTGGACAACCTGGTCCAGGTCGGCGAGTACGACGGGGTGCCGCTCTACACCGGACGCAACGCCAGGGAACCCCATCTGGACGTCTGGCTCCCCGTCTGCAGGAGCCCAAACACCTTCCGGCTGTATGCCGACCTGACGCCGGGGAACTAAGCCAGCGGTCGCGCGATCACCGGGCCGCCGGGCCCTCCCCGACGACGTTCCCCTCCGCATCGATCACCCGGACGGGCCCCCAGCCGAGCTCGCGGATCCCGGGCTCGATCTTCTCGCGGTCGCCCACCACGACCCAGACGAGGTCGTCGGGATGAACCGTGGCGTCGGCGATCGCCGACACCTGGGCCAGCGAGAGGCTCCGCACCTTGTCGGCGTAGGTCTCGTAGTAATCGAGACCCAGCCCGAAGCGGACGATCTCGGCGAGCGCGTCGGCGACCTCGGCGGAGGTCTCCCACAGGCCGGGCAGCCTCAGGGTCTGACGCGCCTGGGCCTTCGACAGCTCCTCGTCGGTGATCGGGATCTCTCCCCGGATCCCGCGGAGCTCCTTGGCGACCTCGATCATCGACTCCTTCGTCTTGTCGGTCTGGACGGGAGCGTACGCCATGAAGGGCCGCGGCCCGGCGGCGTCGAAGACGAGCGCGCGCGCGCCGTACGACCAGTGCTTGTCCTCGCGCAGGTTCATGTTGATTCGCGAGGTGAAGGAGCCTCCCAGGATCTGGTTCATCGTCTCGAACGCGATCTCGTCGGGGTTGGCCTTGGGCGGCGCGAGATCGGCGGCGAAGATCACGCTCTGCTCCGCCCCGGGGCGGTCGAGAAGATAGATCGCCGGGTCGGCATCCAGCTCGACGGGGCCGATCTCCTTGGCCGGGACCTGCCCTTGCTGCCAGCCGCCGAAGGCGCTCTCGAGCCGGGGCTGGAGCTGCTCCAGCGTGACGTCGCCGACGACGATCAGGGTGGCGTTGCCGGGCCTGAACCAGGTCGCGTGCCACTGAGCGAGATCCTCTCGCGTCATCGCCTCGACCGAAGCGATCGTTCCCGTGCCGGTCAGCGGCTGCTCGTAGGCGTGCCCTTCGGGGTAGAGAAGGGCCGGGAGAATCCGGAGGCCCATCGCCACCGGCTGGACCATCTCGCGGCGGATGCCGGCGACGGTCAGTGCTTTGAGGCGCTCGAAGTCGGCCGCCGGAAACGCCGGGTTCAGTACGACGTCGGCGTAGAGGTCGAGCGTAGCATCCAGGTTCTCCTGCAAGGCGTTCATCGTCACCGCGGAGGTGTCGAGGTTGGACCCGGTGAAGAGCTCGGCTCCCAGCCGGTCGAGCTCGGCCGAGATTTCGAGGGCGTCCCGGGTCTCGGTCCCCTCGTCGAGCATCTCCATCGCCAGATTGGCCGTGCCGGGGGCAACGCCCTGGTCGGACGCGGCGCCCGCATCGAGCTGGAGCTCGAACCGGACCAGTGGCAGGTCGTGGCGCTCGACGAGCAGGAGCTCCAGCCCGTTGCCAAGCGTGGCCTGCGCCACGTTCGGGAACATCGCGCCCGGGATCGAGTCCGGATACGGGAGGGTGGAGCGCTCGACGTCGGAAGGCGCCGTCGCGTACTCGGGGAAGGGCTGCACCTCGAGGATGTAGACGCCGTCGGACAGCCAATCGCGGGCCGCCTCTTGGACGTCCTGGGTCGTGGCGCCGGCGCGTCGGGCGAGGACCGTCTTGTAGGCGTCCGGGCTGCCGCCGTACACCTCGCTGAGGGCGAGGATGTCGCTCTTGCCGCCGAAGCCGCCGATGCGCTCGATCCCGCGCAGGAAATCGGCTCGGAGCTCGGTCTGAATGCGCGCCAGCTCCTCTGCGGCCGGTCCCTCGGCGAGAAAGCGCGCCAGCTCCTCGTCGATCGCGGCCTCGACGGCCGCCAGATCCTGGCCCGGCCTGGCCGTCGCCTGGATCCGGAACTGGCTGCCGATCTCGCGTCCGATGACGAACGCGTTCACGTCGGTCGCGATCTGGTCGTCGTAGACCAGCCGCTTGTACAGCCGTGAGGTCTTGCCGGTCGAGAGCACGCCGGCCGCCAGGTCCAGGTAGTCGTGTGCGGCGGTGCCGATCGGGGGCACGTTCCACGTCATGTAGATCCTGGCCTGCGGCACCCGGTCCTGGACCGTCTGACGATGGGTGCCTTCCATCTGTGCGATCCACACGTCCTGCTCGGCGATCGGTGGTCCCGAGGGGATCCAGCCGAAATAGCGTTCGACCTCCTGCCGGACCGCTTCGGCTTCGACGTCCCCGGCGACCGCGATCACGGCGTTGGCCGCGCCGTAGTAGGTCTCGAACCATTCCCGAACGTCCTCCAGCGAGGCCGCGTCCAGGTCTTCCATCGACCCGATCGTCGTCCACGAGTAGGGGTGGCCTTCCGGATAGGTGTTCTCGGTCAGGAGCTGGCGGGTCACCCCGTAAGGCTGGTTCTCTCCCTGGCGCTTCTCGTTCTGGACGACCCCCCTTTGCTCGTCCAGCCTGGCCTGATCGATGGCCGGCAGCATGTTGCCCATCCGGTCCGATTCCATCCACAGCGCGAGGTCGAGCGCCGGCGTGGGGACGTTCTGGAAGTAGTTCGTGCGGTCGGGGTTGGTCGTGCCGTTCATATCGGTCGCGCCGACCCGCTCGAACGGCTGGAAGTAGTCGTCGTTGAAGTTCTCGCTACCGTTGAACATGAGGTGCTCGAAGAGGTGGGCGAAGCCGGTCTTCCCCGGATTTTCGTTCTTCGAGCCCACATGGTACCAGACGTTCACCGCCGCGATCGGAGCCTTGTGGTCCTCGTGGACGATGAGGGTCAGGCCGTTGTCGAGGACGAACTTCTGGTACGGGATGTCGATAGCATCGGCCTGCTCCTGGGCGAGCCCCGCGCGGGGGCTGAAGGCGAAGGCCAGCAGCGATAGCAGCGGCAGAACGAGAGTTCGCGGTCGCATGGGCAGACTCCGGTCGAGGGTTGCGATAGTCACGAGAGGGGAACTGCAACTTACCATGTAGGCCGTGACCGTCCACCGCGGGGGTGGGCCGTTGGCCGCGCACAGGCTCGTTTGCCTGTCAGGTGAGAGGGAGTGCCGCGGCCATGCGCAGCGCGAGCTCGTCCAGGCCGGGCCGCGTCGCGATCATGAACCCGATCGACAGCCCCCCGGCCGTCGCACCGCACGGAACGCTGATCGCCGGGCGGGCGAGGAAGTTGAAGACCTGGGTGTTCCGGAGGACCCGCGCGTTGGCCTCGAGGTACGCCTGGTCCGAGGCGAGGTCGGTGATCCGGGGCGGCAGGATCATGACCGTCGCCGCCACGATCGCATCGCACGATTCGGCGATGTTCTCGAACTCGCCGCGGATTCGCTCCCGGGCGTCGAGCAGACGCGCGTAATCTTCGGCCGTCCGGTCCCGGTACTGGAGGATGCGCGTCGATACGCGCGGGTCGATGCGCTTCCCGCCACGCTCGAGAAGCTCCCGGTGGAGAGCCAACCCCTCGATCCCGGCGAACGTGCCGTGCCGGGCGTAGAGCTGGGGGATCTCGTCGAGGAGCGGGACGTCGCGGCGCTCGACCTGGTGGCCCGCGGCCTCGAGCCGGAGGCACGCGTCCTCGAACCCCCGCTCGACCTCGGCATCCAGGTCCCGCAGAAGCTCGGTCGGGGCGAGGAGCGAGAGCCGCCCGAGCGGCTGGCTCGGGAAAGGCGCTGGAGGCAGGTCGGCCAGGGCGCGCCATACGTGCCAGGCGTCGGGGACGGTCCGAGCCAGCGGTCCCAGCGTGTCGAGAGTGGGCGAGAGCGGCACGCAGCCTTCCATGGGGATCGCCCCGTCGGTCGTCTTCAAGCCCACGATCCCGTTGAAGGCGGCCGGGATACGCACCGAGCCGCCGGTGTCCGAGCCGATCGCGGCGCAGGCCAGCCCCGCCGCCACCGCGACCGCCGAGCCGGACGACGAGCCGCCCGGAACACGCTCGGGGTCCAGCGCACACCCGGGTGTCCCGAAGTGCGGGTTGATCCCGATCCCGCTGAAGGCGAGCTCGGTCATGCTGGTCTTGCCGAGGAAGACCGCCCCGGCGGCATCGAGGCGCTCGGCGGCCGGGCAGTCCGCGCCGGCGGCCGACCCCTCAGCCAGGACCGCCGACCCCGCCGCCGTCACCTCGCCCGCCGTGTCCATCAGGTCCTTGAGCGCGATCGGGACGCCCTGGAGCGGCCCACGGTCGCCCCCCTGCGCGAACAGGCGCTCCGCGCGCTCCGCCTGGTGACGGGCGCGCCTGGCCGTCACGACGCGGTAGACAGCGCCGGTCTCGATCCGCTCGAGGTAGGCCTCGGTCACGTGGCTGGGGCGCAGGCTCCCGTCTCGGTACGCGGCGGCGAGCCCGGTCAGGGTCAGGTCGGTCGGATCCACCGGGCGGTCACCGGAAGAACAGCAGCGTCACGATCACGAACGCCGGCAGCAGGATCGCTGCCGACCACGCCATGTAGCCGAAGAAGGAGGGCATCCGGATTCCGGCGTGCTCGACGATGGCGCGGACCATGAAGTTGGGCCCGTTGCCGATGTAGGTGTTGGCGCCCATCATGACCGCCCCGCACGAGATCGCGGCGATCAGGCTCTCGCCCCGGGCGCCGGACTTCAGCACCTCCGCCAAATAACCCGGCTCTGTCACGCTCACCCCCACCTCACCGGCCGCCGCGGCGGCGAACGTGAGGTAGGTCGGCGCGTTGTCGAGAAAGCTGGAGAGGGCTCCCGTCGCCCAGAAGTAATGCCACGGCGCCTCGAGACCCAGCGCTGCCCCGCGCGCGTTCAGGATGAGAAGCGGCGCGGTCATCGTCACGAAGATCCCCAGGAACAGGACCCCGACCTCGACGATGGGGCCGAAGCCGAACCGGTTGGCTTCGCGGCAGGCACTCCCCGTCGTCGAGTACGCCAGGCTGGCCAGCAGCGCCATCGCTCCCTCCTGGAGGCCGAACGGCCACGCTTGACCCGCCGTTCCCCAGCCCTGACCACGGCCCACCATCACCATCACCACCCCGCCCAGGAAGAGCAGGTTGTGGAGCCCGTCGATCCTGAGAGGCTGGTGCTCGAGGACCTCGTCCAGCAGATCCTCCGATCGCTCCCGCCTCTCCCGTTCCAGGATGAACCCGTCGACGACGTGGAAGGTGACGAGGAGGAGGCCGTTGACCACGAGCCACGGTCCCCAGAGGCCCAGCGACCACAGGAAGGGAACCCCTTTCAGGAATCCGAGAAAGAGAGGCGGGTCCCCGAGCGGGGTGAGAAGCCCCCCGCAGTTCGACACGACGAAGATGAAGAAGACGAAGACGTGGGCCTTCCGGCGCCGCTCCTCGTTGCCCCGGAGAAGCGGCCGGATGAGAACCATCGAGGCGCCGGTCGTCCCGATGAGGTTGGCCATCACCGCTCCTACCCCGAGGAAGGCCGTGTTCGCGAGCGGTGTGCCGGCCAGCGAGCCCCCGACGTGGATTCCTCCGGAGATCACGAACAGCGATCCCAGGAGGACGATGAAGGAGACGTAATCGCGAAGGGAGTCTCCGAGGTGCTCGGCGCCTTCCGCGCCGTGGGCGAGGATCAGCCAGGCCGCGAAGGGCGCCGCCAGGACCAGCGCCACCAGGGCCTTGTGACCATGGGCCTCCCACCAGTCGGAAGCCGCGAGGGGCAGGACGGCGATCGAGGCCAGCAGCAGGACGAACGGGGCCACGGTCCAGAGCGGCAGGGCGGCTCCCAGCGAAGCCTGCGCGGCGGCGGGATCCAGCGATCACCTCGAAGCGAGAGTGGGTGTTTCGCGCGAAGTCGAAATAGGCGACTCTAGGGATCCACACGACGATCGGCAACACTTCCCATCCGGTTCAGCGCGGTGAGATCGAGCCTCGTCCCGGGAATGCCGCTGGAGCCACCGCTCTCCCGCCAGAACTCCGCCATGCCGAGCCGCTCGAGGACGGGGGGATGGGTGTAGAACCAGCGGACGATCCATCCGGGCGGAGTCACGGGCGAGAGGTTGGCGCGCGCGAGCCGGCGGGTGACTTCGACGAACGTATCGGGGTCGCGGGAGAGGTCCAGAGCGATCCAGTCCGCCTGGGCCTCCATCCGGCGGGAGATCGTCCCTTCGATCGGGCTGGCGAGGAAGAGGAGGACCGAGACGGCGAGCCAGAGGAGCGGCAGCCTGGCCGGGTCGCCGGGCCCCGCCAGCGACGGGTCCCGACGGGCTTGCCAGCGGGCGACGCCGGCGAGCAGCCAGGCACCGGCGAAGATCCCCGGGATCGCCCAGAGGAGCCCCTTCCGGACGTGTCGCTCGCCGGCATGCCCCAGCTCGTGGGCGACGACGAGGAGCAGCTCGTCCCGCGGCGCCCGCTCGAGCAGGTTGTCGTAGAGCACCACCTGGCGCGTGGCCCCCAGGCCCGTCACGTAGGCGTTCATCCGTCGCGTCCGCCGGCTCGCGTCCACGACCCGGACACGCTCGATCTCGAGCCCGGCGCGCTCGCCCATGGCCACGATCTGCCGCTCGAGCCCCGGATCGTCGAGCGGCCGGAAGTCCTCGAAGATGGGATCGATCAAGACGGGAGCGAGGGTCGTGCCGGCGACGGCAAGGAGCGTCCCGCCGGCGGCGGCCACCATCCAGCCCCCCCGCGGCCAGCGCCGGAGGCAGCCCAGGAAGCCCGCCGCCGCCAGCCCGTAGACCACGATCCAGAACCCCTGCCGGCGGACGGTGTCGAAGAGCCACCCTCCCGCCGAGCGGGTCGAGAGTCCGAAGCGGTGCTCCGTGACGAACCCGCTCGCCCAGGCGGTTGGCAGCGCGACGACGAGGAGCACGAGGAGGAGGAGGACCGCGGTGAAAAAGGCCGAGAGCAGCAGCCGCCCCCCCGCGATCCTTCGTCCGAGGCGGGACAAGGGAACCCCGCCCGCCAGAAGGAGCAGCCCCGCCAGGAAGCCCCAGCGCAGGGCGGTGCCGGCCGCCCAGAAGGAGTATTTGATCGCCGCGTATTCCGCCGCCAGGCGGCGGTGGGCGGGATCGAATGCCGATGCCGGATCGACCGGCAGGACGCGGGGGTCGGAGCCGCCCAGGGCGATGGCGATCCCCGCCGCGGCCGCGACGAGGGCCAAGCCCGCCCACGGCCCGGGAACCCGGACTGGCCCTGACGCGGGAGAGGAACGGGGCCGCTCAGCGGCCCCGCGGTTCACCCGAGCCGCCTGTCATGGGCACGAACCGGACCCCGATCAGCCGCTCCGAGACGAACCCCGACCGGGTCCTCCTCCAGCGGACGATGCGCTGGGTAACGCCCTTGCCCACCGGAGCGACGAGCCTTCCGCCGGGCGCGAGCTGCTCGAAGAGGGCATCGGGAACGGACGCCGGCGACGCGGTCAGCACGATCGCGTCGAACGGAGCCGCCCGCGGCAGGCCCAGGTGCGCATCGGCGGCCAGTACGCGCACGTTCCGGTAGCCGAGTCGCCTCAGCGTTCGCGCCGCCGCCTTCGCCAGCGACGGCACGATCTCGATCGAATACACCACTCGGGCGATCTCGGCCAGCACCGCGGTCTGATAGCCCGAGCCGGTGCCCACCTCCAGCACACGGTCGTCCGGGCCGATCTCGAGCGCGGCCGTCATGTAGGCCACGATGTAGGGCTGGCTGATGGTCTGCCCTTGACCGATCGGCAGCGGACGGTCCTCGTAGGCGAGATCCAGATACTCGGGCGGGACGAACTCGTGGCGCGGGACGCTGTACATGGCGCCCAGGACGGCCGGGTCGCGGATCCCCCGGTCGGCGATCTGACGCCGCAGCATCCGCTGACGGGCGTCCTCGAATTCGATAGGTACGCCTCCTGTCGCGAGGTGGCCTCAGCGAACGGACGCCAGGAGCGTGGCCGCGCGCTCGCGCCACTCCGGATAGGGTCCGAGCAGGCTCTCGGCCTTCTCCAGGATGCCGACCGCTCCCGCCGGGTTCCCCAGCTCGATCCGGCCCCGGCCCAGATAGTAGTACGCGAAGCCGTTGGTGGGGTCGATCCGGGTGGCGCGCTCGAAGCGGCGCACCGCCTCGCCCACCCGGCCGGCGATCAGGTAGCCCTTGCCCTCCTCGATGACCTGCAGGCTGGCCTCGCGCTCGGGCGTGCCCGCGCCGGGGTCGTCGGCCAGCGCGCGGTCGGTCGAGATCTCGCGCGGCTCCTCCTCCGTGGCGCCCCGCGGATCGTCCGACTCCGCCGTTGGTGACGGGCGAGAATCGGGGGTCGTCCGCGGCGGCTGCCGAGCCGTCCCTCCGCACGAGACGACGACGACCGCGATCAGCAGCGCCGTACAGAGGCGCATCAGAAGATCCACCATCCGTCGCTGTCCCCGTGCAAGTGACATTCGCTCTGCGGCTCCGTGCCCTCCACGAATACCTCGAAGCGCGTGATCGGGCACCCCGGCCCGGCGAGCTCGCCGGTCTCGGGGTCGACTTCGACGAGCACGATGTTCCGCGGAGCCGGGAACTCGGGGCTGCGGTCGCCGTAGCCGGAGCGCTTCATGAACTCCACCCAGATGGGGAGCGCCGCGCGGTCGCCGTGCAGGCCGATCGGGCCGTTGTCGTCGTAGCCCACCCACACCAGCGCCACCAGCTCGGTCGTATAGCCGACGAACCAGGCGTCCCGGGTGTCGTTCGTGGTGCCGGTCTTCCCGGCGGCGTGACCCCCGTAGCCGAGCGCGCGCGAGCGGCGCGCGGTCCCGGTGTCGAAGACGTCCTTCAGCATGTCGTTGACGAGGTAGACGGCGTCGGCCGGGAGCACCCGATCCATGCTGACCTCGCGGTGCTGGACGACCTCTCCACCGTCGTCCACCGCGGCCAGGATCGACAGCGGCTGGGTCCGGATCCCCCCGTTGGCCAGCGTGGCGTAGGCTGAGGCGAGCTCGAGCGGGCTGACCTCGAACGCGCCGAGCGCGAGCGAGGGAAGCGGCCGCAGGCGGCTCTCGATGCCCGCCTCCTTGGCGGTCCGCGTCACGCGGCTGAGCCCCACCGAAAGCGCCAGCCGGCTGGTGGCCACGTTCATCGACTGCGAGAGTGCGTTCCGCAGCGTCACCGTTCCGTGATAGGTCTGGTCGTAGTTCTCCGGCGACCACGTCTGGCCGGCGCTCACGACCTCGAACGGCTCGTCCTCGATCGTGCTCGCCGGGCTCCAGCGCCCGGGGGTCAGGAAGGCGGTCAGGTAGACGAACGGCTTGAACGTCGAGCCCGGCTGGCGGCGGGCCTGCTCGGCGCGGTTGAACTGGGAATCCTGGTAGTCGCGGCCGCCGACCATCGCGCGGACGAAGCCGGTCTGGGGGTCGAGCACGACGACCGCGCCCTCGAGCTCGCCCTTGCGTCTCGCGATCCGCGGGTAGCCATCCTCGAGGTGCGCCAGACCCTCGACCAGCGCCTCGCGGGCGGCGATCTGCTGCCCCATGTCGAGCGTGGTGAAGATGCGCAGGCCCTGGCTCTGGAGCAGCCGGCGCGGATAACGGTCGGCCAGCTCGCGCAGGACGTAATCCACGAAGTAGGGTGCGTCGTTGACGCGGGCGTCGCGGCGGCGGACGGCCAGCGGCGCGCCGCGGGCCCGGGCGAGCTGGTCGTCGGTGATCCGTTCCTGATCGTGCATGAGCCCGAGCACGAGGTCCCGTCGCTCCCTGGCGACCTCGGGGCTTTGCGCGGGGTTGTATCGCCTCGGATCGCGGATCAGCCCGGCCAGGGTGGCGGCCTCGGCGAGGTCGATCTCGCGGACCGACTTCCCGAAGTAGTGCTGCGAGGCCTCCTCGATCCCCATGATCGAGCTGGCACCGCGCTGGCCGAAGTAGATCTCGTTCAGGTACGCCTCGAGGATCTCCCGCTTCGAGTACTTGAACTCCAGGATCGCCGCCATCAGCGCTTCCTTCATCTTGCGCTCGTAGGTGCGGTCGGCGGTCAGGTAGTAGTTCTTCACGAGCTGCTGGGTGATCGTGGAGCCTCCCTGCACCGTCTCACCCGCGCGGAGGTTGGCCAGGGCGGCGCCGAGGATACGGATGGGATCGATGCCGGGATGGCCGTAGTACCGGGCGTCCTCCACCGCCAGGATCGCGTCCACGACGTGCGGTGGAACCTCCTGCAGATCGACCGGCGTCCGGTCCTCCATGTGCTGGTCGAAGATGACGCCGATGACCTCGGGCTCGAGCGCGGCGCTCGCCAGGGTCTCGCCGGTGCGCGCCTGGGTCAGGCCCCGGATGGCCCCGCCTCCCATCTCGATCCGTATCGGGATCGGGGGGTTCGCACCGTCTGGATACGCGAAGGCGTGGAGGTAGACCAGCCACACCGCGTCCTCGGACGCGTACTCGCCCGGATCGTCGACCCCGCCGGCCTGCTCCAGGTAGCCCAGACGCCTGAGCCGGGTCTCGAAATCCCCGGCATCGATCCGCCGCCCCGGATAGAGCAGGTAGGCGTCCGAGTACACCCGCGAGGGCAGGTTCCACTTCCGGCCCTCCCACTTGGCCGTGACCTGGCGCTCCAGCACCACGATCCAGGCCGCCAGGCCGACCGCGAGGATGACGAGGGCCAGCGGCACGCCGAGGATCGCCCATCGGGGGGCGCTCCGGAGCAGGCGGGGAATGGATCGGGCCATGGGCGAGCGTTCGCGATGGGGCGGGTTTTCGAGGGTGGTTCCGGATCGTCGGCTAATCTACACCCGATTCCGGAAAAAGATGCAGTGGGGCGATCCGGCCCCCGTGATCAGGCAGGGACGCCGGCCGTCAGGACCGGCTCGAGATCGGCCGGGTCGATTGGCCGGGAGAAGAAGAATCCCTGCGCGTATTCACACTCGATCCCCTGGAGGAACTCCACCTGGGCGAGGGTCTCGGTACCCTCGGCGATGACGTCCAGGCGCAGCGTCCGTGCCAGCCCCATGATCGTGCGCACGATCTCCCGGCTCTCCACGTCGTGTTCAACGGCGGCGATGAAAGAGCGGTCGATCTTGAGCGTGTCCACCGGGAAGCGCTTGAGGTAGGCCAGCGAGGAGAAACCCGTGCCGAAATCGTCGATGCTGATGCGCACACCGGCGTCCTTGAGGCGTGTGAAGACGGCCTGGGTGTGCCGGGCGTCGTCCATGGCCGCGTTCTCGGTGACCTCGAGCCGCAGGGCCTCCGACGGCAGGCCCGTCTCGCGAAGGACCTCGAGCACGAGGCGGTCGAAGTCCGGCATGGCGAACTGCCGCGCCGAGAAGTTCACGCTCATGCTCATCGCCCGGTCGGGGGGCAGGATGCGGCTCCATCGGGCGAGCTGCTGGCAGGCTTCCTCGAGACCCCACTGCCCCATCGGCAGGATGAGCCCGGTCTCCTCGGCGACCGGGATGAATTCACCCGGCATGACGAGCTTCCCGGATCTGGGCCAGCGGATGAGAGCTTCGACTCCGGTGATGTCGCCGCTGGGGAGCGAGACGATGGGCTGGTAGTGGAGGCGGAACTCCTTGCGCTCGATGGCCTGGCGCAGGTCGACCTCGAGTTGCAACCGTCGCACCGCCTGCTCGTGCATGGTTAGGTCGAAGATCGCGTAGCCGCCCTTCCCCCGGCTCCTGGCCCGGTCGAGTGCGAGATG
>JBOHRQ010000024.1:0-32671 GCA_050732875.1 Gemmatimonadota bacterium
TTCGACACGGTCCTTCTGAACGGCATCCCCAGCTACGTGAACGATCTGGAGCGCGCCTTCCGGGAGGCCCATCGCGTCCTTCGACCCGGTGGTCACATCATCGTGGTCGACGTTCCAGCCGAGAGCTCGTACGGTCTCCTGTATCGGTTGGCCGCCTTGGTCGGCACCTGGGAGGACGGCTCTCTTGCCAGGATCGCCCCCCCGCATCCGTACCCGATCGAGTTCGCCGCCGCCGCCATCTGGCGGACCACCGAGGAGAAGGTCGATCTGCTGCGGGCCGTGGGCTTCGCCGATCTCGTGTTCGCGCAGACGCTCACGCGACACCCGAAGTTCTCGGAGGATGCGGTCGAGGAGCCGGTGGAGGGGTTCGACCGGGGTGACTACGTGGCGATCAAGGGACGAAAGGCAACCAATCCAGAGATGGTCCGCGGATAGTCAGGATCTGGTGCCGTTTGCCCCCGCCCTCACGGGAACATCCCCTGCGGCTCCTCACCCGTGTCGGGTCGCGGCCGCCGGCCCTTGGACGGCTTCCCGAAGTTGTACTGGAACGTCAGCTGCAGGCTCCTGACGTCGAATTCCCGCTCGGTGATCTGTACGAGATTGTCGTCTCCTACTTCCACGCGGAAACGCATCGTGTCGAACGGGTCGACGGCCTGCAGGCTCAGGCTGGCCCGATCGTCCCATAGCTTCTTTTTCAGCGTCATGCTCGTCATCTTGAAGCTCGAGAACTTGCCGGTCTCGAACTCCATCGGGGCGCGGTAGAACGTCATCGCCTGCAGGCTCAGGGTGGGGCTCAACTGGACCGTGCCGTTCAGACGCGTGGACCAGGTCACGGCGTTGCTCGAAAGGCTCGTCGCCGAACCGCCGTCGGTGACCATCTTGAACAGGTTGAAGCTCGCCATGCCATCGAACCACTCGCCGAGCTCGAGCGTCCCGTTGACGTCGGTGCCCCATGAGTCGCTGGTGGCCAGATTCTCGAAACTGATGGATGTCACCTCACGCCCGTTCACGACATCGTCGGTATCGACGACGAAGCGGATGATGTCGCTCGTGTGACGGTAGAAGGGCGTGATCTGAAGCGACCCCAGCGCTCCCGAGCGCGTGTAGCCCAGCTCCAGTGCGTCGGTGTACTCGGGATCGAGCTCGGGATTTCCAATGAAGACGTTCTGTACGTCGAAGAAGGACGGGAACGGATTGAGCTCAAAGGACCCTGGGCGGCGGATCCGGCGCGAGTAGCTGAGCTTGACCTGGGTGGCCTCGCTCGCATTGTAGACGGTGATGCCGCTCGGGAAGAGGCTCGTGTAGTCGTGCGGGAAGCTCTCCTCGGCGAGCACGAAGTCCTGGCTCGCGTACTCGGCTCGAAGACCCGCCTGTAGCTCGAACTTCCCGAGGCCTCGACTCACCACCCCGTAGACGGCCTGTACCTGCTCGTCGAAGTCGAATGCGTTGCTCAGGTCGCTCCGGACCAAGTCCCCCGTTCCGAGCGGATCTTCCAATACGAGAAACTCCCGATCCAGCCAGCGGGCGCTCCCTTTGTAGCCCGCCTCGAGCTTGGTCTCCTCGCCGAGAGGACGGGTGTAGTCGACCTGGCCGACGAGCTCACGCGTGAGCGCATCGGTGTCGTTGGTCTCGATCTCGATCCTGGAGACGGGTTCGGTCATCGGCTGCCGCCACAATAGCGTCCGCTCCTCGTCGTCCTCACGATTGAAGCGGAGCTCCGTCGACAGCTCGTGGCTGCGCGGCTCCCAGGTCCGCTTGAAGGCCAGCGTGTAATCGAGGAGCAACGAATCCTCCTCGTCCTCACGCGGGCGGGCGTAGCGGTCCGTCACCGAGTTGGACGCGTCCAGCTCGGTGTAGGCGCTGAACGCATCCTCGCCCGAGCTCCGGCGGTTCACGACGAGCGAGTTGGAAAGCACATCGCGCTCACCCAGCTGGTAGTCGAGCGTCGTTGAGAGGTTGTGGCCCTGGCGATCCACCGTCTCGATCACATCCTGTTCGGTGAGCGATAGAGAAGCCCCCAGCGCGTCGAGGCGCTCGCGATCGTTGATTCCGGAAACATCACGCTCGTTGTTGTGATATCCATAGGTCGTGAACAGGTTGATCGGCCCGCGCTGGTAGCCGAAGCTGGCACCCAGGTTGTAGCGCTCGGTCGTCGTGGCAGCGAGGGTGACCCCGCCGCTCGAGCCAAGATCGGCGTTCTGCTTCATGACGATGTTGATGATCCCCGCCATGCCCTCAGGGTCCTCACTGGCCGACGGGGTGGGGATCACCTCCACCCGGTCGATCGAGTTGGCGGGAAGCTGCTGGAGGTAGGCGCCCAGCTGCTCACCGCGGACGGGGGCCGCCCGGCCGTTGATCTGAACGGCCACGTTCTCGTTGCCGCGAAAGCTCACCTGGCCCTCGGTGTCCACCGCGACCGAGGGCACCGATTCGAGTACCTCGCTCGCGGTGGTCGCGGCGGGGGCGATATCGCTGGCCACGTACGTGTTCCGGTCGAGCTCCAGCGTGACCGTCGGCCGCTCGACCTCCACCTCGATCTCGTCCGCCTCGACGAGGGATGCGCTGAGCCGGATGACCCCGAGATCGGCCTGCCTCGAGTCGCCCGCGATTGTAAAGTCCGCTGAACGGTGGGGGGCGTATCCAATCGAGGTCACGTGTACGTAATAGCTGCCGGGCGGGACGCCTTGGACGCGGAACGATCCGTCCGCCTGGGCGACCGCCCCGGTGACGATGGAGCTGTCGGCCGGGCTCCACACCGCGACCGAGGCCCCGGGGATCGGCTGGCCGCCCTCGGCGTCCACGACGCGGCCCAGGACCTCTCCGCCTGGACGGCCCGCTTCCTGGGCCGCGCCCGAAGCCGCCCCCGAAGCCGCACCCGAGAGAAGGATCAGAGCGAGCCAAAGGGACCGGGTGCGCCTCATTGGATCCAGCCTTTCGAAATGTGGGGTAGCGGCCGGGCGTTCTCCGGCGACAGGCACGCCTATAGAACGATCGAAGCATTGGACGAGTTTCAGGGCCTGTTCGTTTAATGGCGGGGGATGGGGGATTCACCCCGCCCGAGGTGGGGTTTCTCCTGGCGTGCGGATGTTCCCCACGCGGAAGCGGATCAAGGGGACAAGCGGCAGGCTGGCGGTCGCTCGCGGCTCGACGGTCTGGCTGTCCTCACACCCTCGACCGCGCCGCAAGCCTTTGCGCCACACGGCGATAACCTGGTGGAGGCAGCCGGAATCGAACCGGCGCCCTTCTGCTTGCAAAGCAGACGCTCTCCCAACTGAGCTATGCCCCCACCCGGGGGAGACCAACAGGTCTGAAGATACTCGGGGGGCGTGGTCAGCGGGAATCCCTGCTACCTAGGGCATCCCCATACCATAACAGGGGCTGGAGTCCAGCTCTGCCTATTCCGTCTCCGCAGCCTCCACCGCTGCCGGGGTGAGGACTTCCACGGTCAGCGCGAACGTTCTCTGTTCCGTCGGCTTCAGCGCTCCCACACCCACCACCTGACGAGCGATCTCCTCGCCTTCCTCGTTGCGGATGGCCAGCACGATGGAATACTCCCATGGCTCGCCGCCCACCGCGTGGCGGATCGTGCCTTCGACGCGCAGCGGAGAAGAGCTTGTCCAGGTGCGCTTCACCGAATGGGCATCGAATCGCAGGTGATGCAGGCAGGCTGGACAGATGCTCGCGCTTTCGAGAATCGTCGCCTTGCAGATCGGGCAGGTGCGCGCCTGTCCGGGGATTGCCTTGACTCGGCTCATGGAGCGGAGCCGGTTTCCACTTTCACCCTTGGGGCTCGCAGCTCCTTCTCATCCCAGCCGAACTCGGCCTGTCCGCGCATTCGTGACCCCGCCGCGACCGTCAGCGATCCGGCTTTGAGATCCCCGTTCAGCACACCCGTCTTGAGAAGCTCGACGCTGGAAGCGGCTTCGATGTTGCCTTCCAGCTCACCACCGATAACGACCGTGCCGGCGCGCACGCTGCCGGTCACTTTCGCGCCCGGTTCGATGGTAAGGTCGCCTTCCACCTGCACATCCCCTTTGAATTTCCCGACCAGGCGAACATGACCTGACCCCTCGATCTTGCCCTCGATGGTCAGATCTGCCGCAATGAGAGACTCCATCGACTCACGCTTCTTCGCCCGACCTGACACGTCTTGCCTTGACGGTCCACTGGCGATCGCGTCGTCTTCGTTCGGAGGGGCCGAATCTCCGGATACCAGGGTCGGCTCCCGCTTTACCGGTTCTTTCCAGATGGCCATGGTTCGCAGGCTCCTATCCACGGGGGCAGGGTTGGCTGTACTGGAGTCTCATGGTTAAACACGGGAGACTCTGTCTCGCAAGGCGGCGGAACACGATTCGTGGTACATGTCATACGTCTCGTGCGGACTTTGACGTCCAATCCCTGGAGGAAAAACCCTGACGGAAACTCCGCCGGGTGACCGGAGCGGCACTCCCGGGGTCTGTTACGCGTCGCGCACGTCTAACTCAATTGGTGGGCCGGCTTACCTCCGCCTTCACTTTCGAGAACCCAGCCTGATCGAGTCCCAGTCGTTCTGCCTGCTCGTCAGGCACCTCGAGAACCGGCGCAAGAATTTCCCTGTCAGTCGAATCAAGCGCCGCGGTGTCGACGGCCGTCTTCTTGAGCAGGTTCTCGCCAACGGCCTGTGCTGCGCTCTCGGCCTTGATCTTTGCCAGTTCATCCTCGAGAACCGGCCGTGCTTCCACGGATGGCCGCGATTCCATGATCTGAACGATGGCCTGCTCGGTCTCCCGGGGCGCGGTTTCGTAGGCGACACGGATGGCGGCGCGCCGAGCCTCCTCGGGGATGTCCTCCTGGCTGGCCGCGACCACGACCGCCTCCGCGTTATCACCGGTAGGTGCCTTTAGCAGGTCAACGACGCTACGCGTGAGCTTCTCGTAATCGGAAAGGAAAACGGGGCCGTACGATCCAACGCCGAGCAGCGCCATTCCGAACAACCACATCAACCCGAGCGTGGGCGCCGGAATCTTCCTCAGGCTGGCGAGGATCGCTGCTGCCACGGTCGCAGCGCCGAGCCCGACCATGAGCCATGCCCCGAGCTCGTTGGCCGTCATTGGGAATGCCCTCCACTACCAAACTTTTCGAGTTCCCCCCGCACTTCTACCACGTCCCGGGTGTGCTGTCAAATAGGGGGCCATGTCTTGGGATCAAAGAACGGACCGGCTTCCCGGCGCTCTCAGGCCAGCGACCGCTCTCCGTCGGCAACCGCTAAGCCAGTCCGAGGCACTTGCAGCTCCGGCATGGGCGGGGCCTGGAACAGGCGGCGGCAGGGCTTGGCGATCCACCGCGCCCAGCTGGCCGAGCGGCTTACCCGGGCGCTGTCGGTGGCGATACCGGTGTTCGCGTACATCTGCCGGTAGAGCTTGGAGATCAGCAGAAAGGCGAGTCGTGACTTGAGCGACTCGAGGACCCGGGATCGCCTCCAGATCGCCGACAGCCGATAGAAGCGATCCCACACCTCCTGGGTGCCCCGGCGGATCTCGTCGGCGGACATGACCGGATGCGGCATGTACAGCTTGGGTCGAAGGGCCTGCGGTATGAGCCAGTGCCGGGTCAGAGGGATGTCGTCGATCCGGGTCGGATCGTCTTCCATTTCCTTCTCCCAGCGCTGGAAATCGATGGTTCCCGGGAAGGGGGTCAGCATCACGAACTGGGCAAACGTCACGCCGGCCCGCTCGGCGAGAGCGGCGGTGGCGTCGAAGGTGTCGGGACGGTCGGTGGGCAGGCCGAAGATGAAGGACCCCAGGACGTGGACGCCGTGCTCGCGGAACGTCCGTAGCCGTTCCACGAGGTTCTCGCCGGAGAGATTGAAGTTCTTGAAGACCGCCTTCAGGCCCTCCTCGGTAACCGACTCGACTCCCACGAGGGCGCCTTTGATGTTCGCCCTTCGCATGGCGTCCAGGAACTCGGGATCCTCGGCCGCCTCCATGGTGATCTGCGTGAAGAAGACCATGTCCTCGGGGAGCTCGGACAGGCGCTCCATCAATTCGAACCGCTCGTCGCGAATGGCCTTCAGCTCGTTGTATCGGCCGGGATCGCTGCGGCGTTCAGCCAGCTCGAGATCCCGAAGCGGGACCGGATAGAAGTTGTCGTCGGCCAGCGCGATGAAGCGGAACCCCATGCGGCGAAGCTCGACGATCTCCTGGATCACCGCGTCGGAGACCCGCTGACGCGGCTTCTGGCCGTCGGTCCGCCACACCGAGCAGAACGAGCAGTGCTTGGGACACCCGCGCACCGTCTGGACCGAGGCCCACATGTAGCTGTCGGGGGGGATCAGATCCCATCGCGCCGGCACGAACTCGTCGGCCTCGATGCGGCCCCCTTCGTAGAGGCGCTCGGGCCCCCCGTTCATGCAGTCGGCGGCCACCTGGCTCCAGACGACGTCCCCGTCGCCCTTCACGACCGCGTGCGCACCCCCGAGCTCGTGCGCCTCCTCTGGATACAGGGTGGCGTGAATCCCACCAAAGACCACGTACGCACCGCGGTCCCGGGCCATGCGCCCCACTTCGTAGCCGCGGAGGGCATTGCCCGTGTGAATCCCGATCCCGACCAGGTCGCCGGATTCGATTCGTGCCGGGTCCACCGGCTCGAGTGACTCGTCGACGACGATCGGATCCCCCAGCGAGCGAGGTGTGGCCCCCGCAAGCACATAGAGCCACCGCGGCGTGATCACGCCGATCCCGTACGACAGGTGATTGGGGTTGATCAGGTGGACGCGCATCGAGTCATCCCCCTCATTCGACCAGGTTGGCAGGAGTCGTTTCGCCCCGGTCCTTCAACATAGTCCCCGCACGGCTGGCTGGCGATTCCCGTCGGCCAACCCCCCGACCATCTTACAGATCCCGCTCGAGGGCGAGCTCGATCAGGGCGGGACGTGAGGCCCGATCGGTCACGTAGTCCTCCACCTGGCGGACGAAATCGTCAACGTCGATTCCCATCCAGACATGACCCGCTTTCCCGCTCAGCCGGTGGATGCCACGGTGAGCCTGCCGCCGGCCGGCGGCCAGGTTTCCGCGATGAAGGTTCAGGTTGGCCGCCGATACATGGATGATCCCCTGCACGAACCTGGCGTGGGGACTCGTCCGCCCGGCGGCGTGCCACAGTTGCTCGAGCACCTCGTGGGCCTCCCACCAGTACGCGAAGTTGTAAAGGTCGACCCCGTAGAGCCAGGGCTCCAGAGAGCGCCAGCCTTCGGGAGACCACGGGGCGAGGGCCGAGGACGGCTCCCCGTACGAATGCCCGTCCGGGTCGCGGTGCGGATGGGGGTTGAGGCCGGGGACGAAGCGATAGGAGGGGACGGAACGGGAAGAGTACCGGGGCCAGGAGGGATCGGGCGGCAATGGCTCCTGGATGTGCGATCGGTCATGGGCGGTGCCAGAGTCGAGCGGGCGGTTCGAGTCCACGCGGCCTCGCCTTTTGCGAGAGCAGAGTAGCAGGGACGGTCGACCGGTAAGATATGCCTGGCTCACCCGAGAACGACACGTTGGATCTTGACGAATCCTCCGCCATTGCCATACAATGAGGCGACGCTCTTCCACCACCCCGCACCTCCTGGAGACTTGCTTGCCTCGGGATTCGTCGGAACGGACTCCGGTCCTGGGTTGGATCGGGAAATGGTTCGAGCAGATCGTCCCGGGCGAGCGCCCCTTCCGAAGGCTATCTGTCGGCATCACCAGCCTCGAGTCGCTCGGCCGGCGCTTCGAGAGCGCCATTTCGCGCCGCCGCGCGCTTCGATGGATGGCCGGCTCCTTCGGGGCCTTCGCTCTCGGATCGCAGATCGCGTGCGAAGGAGAGACCGGCCCGGCGGGTCCGGCCGGCCCCACGGGTCCGACAGGTCCGGCCGGGGGCACCGGGCCTTCCGGGGCCACCGGTCCCGCCGGGACCGGTCCCACCGGGCCGTCCGGTCCTACCGGCCCCACCGGACCGACAGGTCCCACCGGAGGGACGGGGCCGACCGGAGCTACCGGTCCTACGGGACCCACCGGGCCGACGGGCGGACCCAGCGGCCCGACCGGAGCCACCGGACCCACCGGGGGTTAGCCCATCCTGAAGGCCCGTGCCGGGCCCGCTTGCCGTCCGTAACGTGAATTCGGTCTGCCTCTGCATGATGGTGAAGAACGAGTCGCGCGTGATACGCCGCGCGCTCGACTCGGTGGCGCCGCACGTGGACGCGTGGTTCGTCTGCGATACAGGCTCCGACGACGAGACCCCCGATATCGTCGAGCGGCATATGGCCGCTCTGCCCGGCCGCCTTCACCGGACGACGTTCCTCGACTTCGGCAGATCCCGAACGGAGACCGTCGTCAGGGCCCGCGCGTTCTGTCTGGAGCGCGGACTCGACTATCTCCTGCTCCTCGACGCCGACGAGGTGATCGAGATCCTGGACCGGCGCTGGAAGAAGCGGCTTCGCGGCTGCCCCTATCTCCTGCTCTACGACGACCCGCTTTCCTATCGGATTCAGGCCCTCGTCCCGGCCCGTGTCCCGTGGCGCTACGTCGGGAGGACGCACGAGTACATCGAGCCGCTGGGTCCCTGCCTCCCCGCCGAGCC
The DNA here is from genome assembly GCA_050732875.1 of Gemmatimonadota bacterium. GTDB lineage: Bacteria > Gemmatimonadota > Gemmatimonadetes > JACCXV01 > JAHWKZ01 > DASRVA01. Next base: position 8,587 of record JBOHRQ010000024.1, read on the forward strand.
CTTCGACGGCATTGTCCTCCACGACCTGGCTGACGGAGGCTGCAAGGCCGACAAGTTCGATCGCGACGCCCGCCTGCTCGAGGAGGCGCTGGGCGAGGATCCATCCGACGAGCGCGCGTGGTTCTACCTGGGGGAGACCCATTTGAACGGTGGCCTCAACCCGTGGCGGGCCCTCGAAGCCTACTCGCGTCGGGCGCGGATGGGAGGGTTCGCGGAGGAGGCCTGGTACGCGTCGTACCGTCGCGGCGCTTGCCTCGAGCGGCTGCCGGAAAGGGTGGGCGGGGTGTGGCCGGCGATGGGGGCCTGGTTCGAAGCCTGGGAGCGGCGTCCATGGCGGGCCGAGCCACTCCACGAGATCGTGCGCACCTGCTGCGATCAAGGCCTCCATCTGCTGGGCGCGATCGTCGGTGAGCATGCGATCCGGTCGGTCCTCCCGCGTCCCGAGCGGGCGTCCGATATCCTCTTCGTCGATCGGCTGAAGAACGGCCCCGGTCTCCTCGACTGGACCTCGCTTTGCGAGCACGCGATCGGCGAGGTCGAACGGGCTCGCAGGCTCGCTGAGGAAGCTCTACACCAGCCGGGGATGGAGATCCACGCCGAGCGAGTTCGCAGCAATCTCGCCCTCTTCGAGTCCACGAGGGCGGACCTCGACGAGGAGCAAGCTGTCGAGAGCATCCTGGCAGCCTGCACCTATCTGCGGGAGCGGGGGCTCAACCTCTCCTGCGTCTCGGTCGCCGACGGATTCGCGGGCCGGGACCGCTTCGCGGCTCTCCTCGAGGACAACATCCTGCCGAAGTCGTGGCGGCTCGACTTCGAGCGCTCGATCTGCTCGTACTACGTCCCCGGCCGGCGGGCCGAGGCGGCCCGCCTGACGTTCGACCTGGCGCGACGCCGCGGCCTGGCGAGAAAGGAGCGCGAAGCCGTGTGCCGGAACCGACGTTTCTACGTGGAGCCGCTCCCCGAGCGCGTCCTTCGCCCGATCCCGCTGCAAGTCGAGCCCGGAGCCTTCACTCCAGGCTACCGGGCCACCAACCCTTCTGTGGCACGAGGTCGCGATGGCCTCATGGTTCTCGTTCGGACGGTCAACTACGAGCTCCAGCCGGATGGCAGCTACCTGATACCGGGCTTCGCCGAAACCCGGAACCTGATGGGCGTACTGCGTCCCGACGGCCGGGTGGTGCAGACTTGCGAGCTGAGCGTCGCCTGTCCCGTACCGCTCGACTCCGGGCCGATCCGCGGGTTCGAAGATGCGCGACTGGTCGTCCCGCCCGGAGAGTCGGGTGGAGTCTGGGCGCTGGCCAACCACGCGCATCCGTCCGGCAACGGTAGGCGCGCGATGTTCCTGCTGAAGGTGGAGCTCGGGCCGGGAGCGGCGTGGATCCGCGAGGCGCTGCATCTCCACGGCCTCCAGGACCGGAAGCACCAGAAGAACTGGATGCCGGCCATCGTGGAGGGCGAGCTGCTGCTCGTGTACAAGTGTGATCCGACGGTGGTCGTTCGACCCGATCTCCGTAACGGCCGATGCGAGATCGTCCGGATCCATCGCCCCGCGGCCTGGTGCGGCGATCTCCGGGGCGGCTCCCAGCTCGTCGCGCTAGACGGGTCGGAGGGGATCGCGTACCTCGCGCTCGTCCACGGGGTCCTCGAGGAAACGCCTCGCCGGCTGTACTTCCACGCCCTCATCGGGTTCGATCGCCGACTGACGCTCCGCGGGCTCTCCCTCCCCTTCCTGCTGCGGGACCGTCAGGTCGAATTCGCGGCCGGTCTCGTCGCGGACGGTGACGACCTCGTGGTCACCTGGGGTGAGAGCGATAACGAAGCCTGGATGGGGCGGATGTCGATCTCCGATGCCCTGGATCTCTGCGAGCCGATCGGCTGAGGCGCGGTTCTACTTGCCCCGCACGATCCCGTACATGACGGTCTCGTAATGGAGCCCCTTGATGGCGAGCTCGAACGCCTTCACGAGGTAGGCGCCCGGGAAGCGGTGGACCCTGCGTTTGTGGCGGTAGAACTCCTGGTTGAGCCGATAGAGCAGACGTGCGTCCTCGAGCGACAGAAGCCGGCTCTGGACATCTTCCCGGAGCCGCTCCACGGTTCCGCGGATCTCGACGAGTTTCCGCTCCGGGCGGGTGCGGACGAGCGTGTCCCGGGCCCGTTCCACGAGGCCCATGAACTCGGCGAACTGCTCCTCGGAAAGCTCGAGAACCCGGCGACCGCCTTCCTCCATGGCCTGGCGCCCGCCCCGCTCGAGGGCGCGGAGGCGCCGGCCGAGCTCGGACGCAGCGCGCACCGCCATCCGCTGGCAGGCCAGGTCCCTGCGGTACGCCTTCACCAACAGTCCGAAATATCGCGCACGCTTCCCCCGCACCAGGCCCTGCCGCCACAGTGACCGAAGTGCAGCATGTACGTCGGAATGCCGCACGGAACCACCGCGGAAGATGTGCGGGTTGAGCCGGTCGATCAGATCTCCCGCTCGGCGGTAGATCTCGCCCGGCCCGAACAGGCTCTCCAGGATGCGGTAGTAGTGGGTCTGCATCTCATCGGGCGTCATCCGCTTCGGGACGAGCTGGACCTCGTCGTCCGAATTGTTGCCCGAGAACTCGGCCTCGATGAGCCGCCCCTCCTCGCGGAGCCGCTCGGCCAGGGGCGTGTGCGGAACCGGGGTCAGCATCCCCGCCATCGCCGTCGGGATCGCCACCTGCTTGGCGAAGTCGGCGATGGCGTCGGCGGTCGAGGGCGTGTCCTCGTCGCCGCCGAAGATGAACCCCGCCATGACCTCGATCCCCTCCGACTGGATCCGCTCGACGGTCGCCGCGATGTCGACCTTCATGTTCTGCTTCTTGTTCATCGCCCTGAGGGCATCGGGATCGGGGTTCTCGATCCCCAGGAAGACCTCGTTGAACCCGGCCTGCTTCATGAGCGGCAGGAGGTGCTGGAGCTTGGGCGACCCGAGGTCGAGGCTGGCCTGCGTATAGAACGAGAACGGATAGTCGTGCTCGCGCTGGAACTCGATCATCTCCTCGAGGATGATTTCGATCGCATCCGGGTTGCCGATGAAGTTGTCGTCGACCGTGAAGATCCCGCCTCGATGCCCGAGATGGAACAGGATCTCGAGCTCCTCGCGGATGGACTCGATGGTCTTCGGCCGCGTGAACCCGCCGTTGAACTGGATGATGTCGCAGAAGTCGCAGCGGAATCGGCAGCCGACCGTGGTCTGGGCCATCAGGGACCGGTAATCGTGGATGTCGAGGAGGTCCCAGCGCGGCGGCGGGGTCCGCTCCAGCTCCTGGAAGATGGAGCGGTCGTTGAGCTCCTTCCGGGAGCCCGGCTCCTGCCGGGCGATGGCGGCCGGGATCAGGAGGACCGGCGTGCTGTCGCGGTGCCGAGCCAGGTCCTCGTGGAGGAGCCGGTTGATCGCCTCCACCCACTGCCCGCCCTCGCCCCAGACCAGCATGTCCAGGCCTTCGTGGAGGACCGCATCCGAAGCGTTCCTGGGCTCGAGCATCTGGTCCCGGTAGCTCGACGGATAGGGACCGCCCAGGACCCACGGCGTATCGAGCCCGCGCGCCGGGCCGCTCAGGAGCTCGACCAGCGAGCGCTTCTGGACCGACATGGCGCTCGTGAACACGGCATCCGCCGACGCGATCCGCTCGCGGAGATCCTCGTCCGAAGGCCGCTCCACGTTGAGGTCGATCAGCTCGAACTGCCAGTTGGGCGGCATGAACGCGGCAAACGTGATCAGGCCCAGGGGTGGAAAGGCGGCCTTCTTCCCGACCATCGGCATGATGTGCCGAAAGCTCCAGAACGAGTTCCAGGGGAACTCGGGCGAGATCAGCAGACCGCGTTTCGGGTGATCGAAGGCCTCGCAGGGAGAACCGTCGATCTCGAGCTGGACAAGAGGCTCCATCGTGTCCCCATTCTTAGCGTGAGCCGGGCGGGAACGCAACGATGGGAGGGGCGGGCCGGACACGCCCGCCCTCCGGAGAACCTGCGGATCAGGTCGCTGAAGCGGTCTTCTTTTTGAAGAGCGAGGCGATCAGAGGCAGCAGCACGCCGCCCAATCCGCCGGCGCCGATCTCCATGCCGGGACCACCGTTCGCAAGGAGGCCGAGGATCACGCCACCCACGATCCCGAGGATGGAGTTCATCCCTACACCGGGGTTGCGTGACCGAGCGAGCAGGCCACCGAGATTCCCTCCGATCAGCCCGCCGACGAGGTTGAGGATCAGATCCATATCCCCCCTCCTTCCAGGATGGGTGCTGGGATCGGCCGGACGACGCAGGGATTTCTCGCGTCGCCGGGCGACCGGGGCCGCGACCCACGGCCCGAAGGACGAACCTAAGCACCCCTTTGGGAGTACGCTAGCCTTCCGATTGTCTCATAGGCGCCTCTTTGTATTCAACTCCATCATATTTTGGAAGCTGGCTTCCTCCTTGCAGGAAGAAGGTGGCATGCTGAAGGTCGTGGTGCTCATGAAGGATGGACGCCGGAGGAAAGGCCTCGCTGACCGCTTCGACCCGGAGAGGCCGTTCCTGCTCCTCAGACAGGTGGATACGTCGGGAGACCCGACGGGGTTCATCGACATCGAGATGAAGGAAGTGCGGGCGGCTTTCTTCGTCCACGACCTCGCGCTCAGCCGGACCAGCCGCCACACGATGCACGACGCCCCGTTCCAACCCGCCATTCCGGAGGCGGCGAGCGGGACGATGGTGCGGGCGCGGTTCGCGTGGGGCGAGGTCATGGACGGGGTGATCTACGACTACGAGCCGGACGCCCCGTGGTGCTTCCTGCATCCTCAGGGGCCGCTGAACCGGGCCTATAACCTGGACAAGGTCTTCCTCACCCGGGGCGCGGTCCGCGAGATCAAGGTCCTCGCCACGCCGGCGGGCCCGTCGCGGCCCTGAAGCGGTGAATCCACGACGCTGACGCTTCAGGAGAGGCGAACGCCCTCCGCCACGGCCTCGATTAAGTTCCACGAGTGAACGCTTCTCCGAGACGCGAGCGTGCGCGGGTGGGCCTGGCGGCCGGCGCCGCAGCCGCCATCCTCGTCCTCGGTCTCGCGAGCAGCGAGGCCTTCCGCGCCCTCGAGCGCCGGACGGGCGACCAGATCCTGTCGATCGAGCGCGCACTGACGGGCGGCGGCCTCGCCGACTCGTCGATCGTCATCGTCGACATCGACAACCGCACCCTCAGGCTCTACCAGGACGACCTCGGCCGCTGGCCGTGGCCCAGGAACGCCCACGGGGCGATCCTCGAGTTCATCGGCCTGGGGGCCCCCCGCATGGTCGGCTACGACGTCCTGTTCAGCGAGCCCGACCTGGGCCGCCCCGTGGCCGATTCGCTCTTTCTCGCGGCCGCTCGAGCCGGACCTGCCGTCGTGCACGCGGTCCTCTTCGACAACCCCGACGCCGATCCGGCCGAGGCCGCCCGGTTCGAGCGGATGTTCCTCGATCGGCAGGATCGGCTGGCGGGGCTCGAGCGCTATGCCCTGTCGATCGATCCCCGCGGCCTCGAGGTGCCCCAGTACACGACGGCGGACCTCCCCCTCGCGGGTCTCCTTCGGTCCGCAGCCGGCGTGGGCGCGATCAACCGCTCCCCCGATCCCGACGGGGTGGCCCGGAGGGAGCGCCTGCTTTCCGGGTTTCGAGGTCTGACCTATCCGAGCATGGCGCTCGCCCTCGGGCTCGGTGGTCGGGCCGGATACGACCGCCTCGCGACGGAGGCCGGCGAGCTCCTCCTCGACGGCGAGGCTCTGCCCCTCGAGAGTGGCCGGCTACGCCCTCACTGGCGGGGCTCCTTCGCCGATCGGCCCTATCGGGTCGTCCCGGCCTACGATGTCCTGAACGCCTATGCTCAGCTCGCGACCGGAGCCGAGCCGGATCTCGATCCCGAGATCTTCCGGGACCGGATCGTGCTGGTGGGGTCGAGCGCCACGGGCATCGCGGATCTCCTGGCCGGGCCTTTCGCGCCCGTCGAGCCCGGTGTCTTTCTGCATGCCACGCTCATCGACACGCTGCGGTCGAAGGACTTCCTCCGCGTGCTCTCTCCGGCATGGGCGCTGGTTTTGACGCTCGTTCTGACCTTTCTCAGCGGTCTACTCCTGGCGCGGATCGGCTCGGCCCTGACGGCCGCCCTGACCGCGGCGGCGATCCTGCTCGGGCTCGGCACGGCCGTCATCGCGACGTTCCTGCAAACGGGATGGCTTCTTCCCCTGGCGGCCCCGGCGGTGGGAGTTGTCCTCGCGTATGCCGGGGCGATGGCCGGCAGCTGGCTGACCGAGGGACGGCGACATCGGGAGATCCGCGCCGCCTTCGGCAAGTTCATCCCGCCCGCCATCGTGGAGGAGATCGCCGTCTCGGGAGCCGACCCCCGGCGAGGGGAGCGCTGCGAGATCAGCGTGCTCTTCAGCGACGTCCGAGGCTTCACCACGCTCTCCGAGCGCTCCACCCCCGAGCTCGTGATCGAGACGCTGAACGAGTACATGGCGGCGATGGTGGAGGTCGTGTTTCGCCACGGGGGCACCCTCGACAAGTTCCTCGGCGATGGTTTGATGGCCTTCTTCGGTGCTCCGCTTCCCGCTCCCGACCACGCGCGACAGGCCTGCGCCTGCGCGCTGGCCATGATCGAGCGGCTGAAAGAGCTGAACGCGGGTTGGGAGCTGGGCGGGCGCCCCCAGCTCGCGATCGGGGTCGGCATCCACACCGGCCATGCCGTGGTGGGCTTTGTCGGTGATCCCGAGCGACGGCTCGAATACACGGCCATCGGCGACACCGTAAACGTCGCCAGTCGCCTCGAAGGGCTCACCAAGGAGGCCGGGGTATCCGCCGTCGCGTCGGCCGCCACCGTCCGGGCGGCGGGCGACGGCCTGCCGACCACACCTCTCGGCAGGCGCTCGGTCAAGGGGCGAGCCGAGCCGATCGAGATCTACGCGCTGGGTTAGTCATTTACGCCCTCGACCGTCCTGATTATGATTAGCCATCGATGAATAACCCGTTCCTCGAGCAGCTCACCGAGGCGCTCCTTTCGGGCTCGGGTCCGCTCTATCTGGTTCTCGCGCTGATCGTCCTGGGGGCGCTGGTGGCCCGGAGAGCGAGCCGGGACGCGGCAGTCCGGCGCCGCGCCCTCCTGGTGGCCGGGCTCGTCCTGATCTTCGCCTTGCTCCAGATCTTCCTCGGCCGCATCCCCGAGCGGATGGCCCGCCCCGAAAACGACACCTACGTAGTGCTCAGTGTCGTCGTCCTCGTCATCGGCTATCTGGCGGCGCTGCTGATAGGGACCTTCCTCGTCGTCGACCTCCTGCTCGTCCGCCGGCTCGAGTTCGAGATCCCGAACATCCTCCGGGATGCGACGGTGTTCACGCTCTTCTTTGTAGGAGTTCTTCTGATCCTGTACCACCAGACCGATCTCGGCGTGACGGGCCTGTTCACGACAACGGGCGTCATCTCGATCGTGATCGGCCTGGCGCTCCAGGACACGCTCGCCAACGTCTTCAGCGGGCTCGCCATCCAGACCGAGCGCTCGTTCAACGTGGGAGACTGGGTGCGGTTCGGAGAGATGGAAGGGGTCGTCAGCGACGTCTCGTGGCGGGCCACCAAGCTCCGCACGCGACAGAACGATCTTGTCATCATCCCCAACACCCAGATCAGCAACGACATCCTGATCAACTACAGCGTCCCGACCCCGATCCACGCCATGCGGGAGGAATTCGGGGTCCATTACCGCCACCCGCCCGCCATGGTAAGAGCCGCGATCCAGGAGGCCGCCGACCAGACGGAGGCGATCCTCAAGCGTCCGCAGTTGAGCATACGCACGCATCACTATGGCGACTCGGCGATCACCTACCAGGCGAAATACTGGATCAAGGACTACGGGGATAAGAATCGTATCAGGAACTCGTTCAACACCCGAATCTGGTACGCGTTCAAGCGCCACGGTATCGAGATCCCGTATCCCATCCGAGACGTCTTCCTGCACCAGGTCACGCAGGAGACCCTGCAGGCGGAGGTTGAAGAGCGAAAGGGCCGCGCCTATCGTTATCTCAGGCGCCTGGAGGTATTCGACGCACTGAGCGAGGAGGAGACGCGAGATCTTGCCTCGCGCGTCCGGCTCGAGCAGTACTTCAAGGGTGAGACGGTAATCCGGCAGGGGACGGCCGGTGACTCCCTTTACATCATCGACAACGGGCAGGTCGAGGTGATCGTGAGCCATGACGGACGGAGCGAGAGCCTGGCCCAGCTCGGACCACGTTCGTTCTTTGGAGAGATGGCCCTGCTGACGGGCGAGGAGCGCACCGCAACTGTGGTCACGCTCGTCCCGACCGACTTTTTCGTCGTCGACCGCGAGGCGTTTCGCGAAACGCTGGAGAAGAATCCCGTCATCGCGGAGCGCATCTCCGAAATCCTCGTCGAGCGGAAGCGCGAGCTGGAGGAGGTCCACGCCGCGCTCGACCAGAGCCACGGCCAGTCGATCGAAGAGGAGAAGCATCGCATTCTCAACCGGATCCGCGATTTCTTCGGCTTCAAAACGATGGAGAGCCCATGATGCGACGCGCTTCGCCGATCCCGCTCGCCCGCACCGGTGCCCTCGCCATCTGGGGCGCCCTCGCGCTGGCGACCCCGGCAGTCGCCCAGCAGGATCTCGGAGCCCTGCTCGCCGGGCGCCAGGAAGCCGTGCCCCGTGGCCGGCACGCCTTCCAGGAGACGTGGCTCCTGCGGGCCGGGGGTGCCGACGCCGGTCCGAACGAGTTCGCCGGCCGGGCGACGTTCTACCAGGACGGGCCCCGCGAGCGGATCGAGATCCGCGGGGTCGAAGACGGTACCCTCGAAGACCCGATCGTCGTCGTCTCGAACGGCCGGAGCTACCACCTGGTGACCCGGGTCGGGTCGACCCCGCTCGTGGAGAGCGCTCCCGCCGACGATCCACTCCTGCGCCTGGTGCTGGCCGGCCCGCCCGGCGACGCGCCCCAGCACCGCACTGTGCCCGTGCCCGGTGGAGGGCAGGCCACCGTGCTCCGCAACGCCATCGAGCCGGATTTCGATTCCGGCGACGCGTTCCAGCTCAGGCTCCCACAGGTCGGCGGGGGTCTGCTCAAGTCCGGGCTGTCCCAGTTCTCGGCCGCGCAGAACACGCAGCTCACCGCCAGCGCGGGGGCCCGCGGGGTCGACCAGATCCGCACCGCCAACGGCTCGATCTCGGTGACGCCGGATCCGGATGCGGTCCGCTGGATGGACGCCCAAGCGGTCTCCGAAGTCGAGCTCGAAGGGTTCAAGCTGGAGGTCGGGCTGGCTCCCTATGACGTTCTGCCCGCCGGCGATGCCGACGGTACCGGATCGGGAGGTGCCCGGTGAGCGCGTCGCGACTCTGGCCATCGGTCGCCGTCGCGGTCGTGACCATTTCCCTTCTCGCCCCCGAGCCGGCTGCCGCCCAGATCCTCGATCGTATCCTCGACAAGGCCGAAGAAGTGAAGGAGGTCGCCGACAAGGTGGGGGCGGCGGTCGTGCCCATCTCGACCGAGCAGGAGGTCGAGATCGGGCGCGGGATCGCGGCCACCATCGCCGGCCACTACGGGATGCTGCCGGACTCCCTCCTCAACCGGTACGTCAACCTGGTCGGGACCGCGGTGGCGGCCGTCGACCCGCGCCCCGACGTGCGCTACCGCTTCGCCGTGCTCGACACCGACGACGTGAATGCGTTCGCGGCGCCGGGCGGCTACGTCTTCGTCACCCGCGGCGCGCTCGCCATCATGGAGGACGAGGCGATGCTGGCCGGAGTCCTCGCCCATGAGGTCGGCCACGTCAACCACCGCGATGTCGTCGAGGAGATTCAGAGCCGAGCCCGCACCGAGATCGGCATCGACGAGGCCGCGGAACGGGTCGACATCACCGGCGAGGAGTATCTGCAGAAGGCGGTCGAGACGGGCGCGAGCGCGCTGTTCATGGGGCTCTCCCGCGAAGACGAGCTGGCGGCCGACGCGTTCGCCGTCCGGACCGCGGCCGCCGCCGGCTACGATCCCGAGGGGCTCCAGCGGTTCGTGGCGGCGATCTCGACGGCGCCGACCGAGAAACGGTCGCTGCTCACCAAAACGCATCCCGACGCGGACGAGCGGAGCGCGGCGATCGAGCGCGAGATCGGGAAGCTGGCGGCCGGCGAACGGCAGGGCGTCACCGCGGCGGAGCGGTTCCAGGAGCGCGTGGCTGGATCGACGAACGGAGGCGCTGTCGGGCGCTAGCGTCCCGAGTCAGGAGATCGGGTCGTCGCGGCCTCGATCGGTGCGGGCCGGCTTCGGCCCCCCGGCAGGCCGCGTTTCGATCGTCATCCGTCTGGTGACGAGTTCCAACGCATAGATCCCGAGGCACAGGGCGCCGACCAGCTCCACCGCTTCCTCCGGTGTGGGCGGCCGGGCGACCCAGCCGAAGAGGTGCGCCTCCTCGCTGGCCGCGACCCACAGGAGAGCGAAGCCGATCGCGAACCAGGCGAACTCGCGCTTCCGCGCGAGGCGGGCGAGGAAGCGCGGGTCCAGCCATCTCGACCGCCAGAGCAGGATCACCCCGAGCAGGAGCACGACGACCACCACGGCGAGCCCGGCCGGCGACAGCACGCCCTCGGCGAGCAGCCGGATCAGGTCGTGGAGGCTGCCGGCATAGACGCCATCGATGCGGCCGATCAGACCGCCGAAGATGCTGAACCAGTCGATCTCCTCGAAGCCAAGGAAAGTGTAGACGCCGGCCACGGCGAGCCAGGACCGGCGATCCGGCGCCTCCGCGCGCGGGATCGTCCGGTAGATGACGATGGCGCTTCCCCAGTAGAGGAGCAGGCTGAGCGGCTCCCAGAGCCCCTGCTCACGGCTCAGCTTTCCGAACGACCATGGCGCCCACGAGCGCATGGCCAGCGTCCCGGCGAGCGTCGCCAGGACCGTCAGCGCGGCGAGGGCCGTCCTCCGGCGCGGCTCCTTCGCGGCCCACCAGTCCCGGATGGCGCCCGCGTGCCTCCACGTGTCCCGCAGCAGGAGCAGGACCGCGAAGTACCCTGCGACCCATAGCCAGAGATCGCCTCCGTAACGCTTGGGAATCCGCGGCGACAGCGCGAGACCCACGAGTGCCGCCAGGAGCAGCAGCGCGACCCACCGGCCCCTGATCGGAAAAGAGAGTCGTACGGTGTCGCTCATCGTGCACTGCCGGGATCGTGCGTTCCGGAGGAGGCCTCTCCGGAGGAGGCCTCCCCGGAGGAGACCTCCCCGGAGGTGGCCTCGAGGAACTTGACCATGGCCCGCACCTCGTGGTAGCCCCCCTTCCATGCCCCGGGAGCGGCTATCGACCGGGGACGCCCGGTCGGGTCCACGCGCGGCGCCCACAACCCGCTCGACAGGCGCTGGCGCTGCAGAATCCAGGCGAGGAGCCGATCGAGCGCTTCCGCGTAGGTCGCATCGGCACGGTGGCGCACGGCTTCGGACAGGGCGGCCAGGCCTTCCGCCTGAACCCACCAGATCTTGTCCCTGCGCGTCGCCGGGCCGTCACAGGCCCCCCGGTCGTAGAACCCCCCCAGCACAGGGTCGAAGCCCCATGCGAGCGCATGTCGCACGAGGGCGTCGAAATGGTCCCAAAGCGGAGGCGTACCAAGGACCTCGTGCGCGCGGAGCATCAGCCATGCGAACTCCACGTTGTGGCCGTAGGAAAGGCTCTCCGTGCGGGAGCCCGGGACGGGGTTGGTGGCGGGGGTCCAGTCCCATTCACAAAACGCCTGGACCTCGGCGGGATCGGGAGGGAAGAGGAACGTCGCCGTCACCCGCAGGGTCTCCTCCAAGGCCGACCGCTCCTCCGGCTCTCCGGTCACGTCGACGAGCTCGCTCAGGGCCTCCATCCAGTGCAGGTGAGCGTTCCCGCTCTTCAGACCGACCTCCGGAATTCCCACGAAGGGCGCGCCTGGCGCTAGTGGACCGAAGTCGCCCGCGAAGTGCTCGATCCAGCCCCCGTGCTCGTCGTCGTGCATCCTCTCCTGGACGACGCGGAAAAGCTCGCGGGCATGGGCCAGCGGCTCGGACAGGCCCGTCGCCCGGTGATACTCGACGAGCGCATAGAGCGCGAAGCCCTGGCCATAGAGGGCCTTCCCCGGATCGATAACCCGCCCCTGGAGATCGGTCTTCCACGCATATCCTCCGTGGCGCGGGTCGAGGAGCCGTGTCGTGAGGAAGCGATATCCGTGGTCGGCCGCCGACCGGTACTCGTCGCCGCCGTCGCCATAGCCGAGACGATGCGCCAGGGAGAGCGTCCAGAGGATCCGCGACTGGGTGACGACGTGCTTTTCGGCCCGGGGCAACGGCCGGCGACGGCGCACCGCTCCGAGGGCATGCCTCACCCGCCAGGCCGCCGCTCTGAAATCCTCGGCGGCCGAGACGTGAGGCTCCGCGGGTCGATACCCGCCATGGACCTCGTCTACGGTCCCGCGCCAATAAGGAAGAATACGCTCCCGGAGATCGGTCTCCAGAAACGCGGCGATCCGCGCCCGGGAGCCGCTCACCGGCTGCGTTGCTCCTTGCTCCATCGAGCCGATTCTAGATCGTGGAAAGAGCCGGCTCCAGGGGACGCGCGGGGTCGCTCCGACCTTCGAATGCTAAGGCGAGCTCTGATCCGCCACACTAACTTACCGGACGAGGAGGATACCGCGGTGCACATCGGGATCTCCAACGCAGCGGGAAGGACCTGAGGCTGCGTGTCCTCTGGTGGACCCTGGCCTTCTGGCCCTCGATCGGCGGCTCGGAGGTGATCGGTGCCGAGCTCGCCCTTGGCCTCCAGGCACGGGGTCACGAGCTCACCGTGGTGACGGAGCGCTCGGGAGAGCTTCCGGAGTCCGATTCCTACCGGGGGATCCCCGTATGGCGCTTTCCCTTCCATGCCTCGCTCGAGGCTCGGAACCTTGCCGACGTGGCCGCCCTCCACGTGCGACTGCGAAGCCTCGTTCAGCGATTCCGGCCCCAGCTCGTGCACCTCCACACCCTCGCCTACCCGGCCTACTACTGCGAGCGCGCCCTGGTCGGGCTCCAGGTCCCGCTTCTCGTCACCCGCCACGAAATGCTTCAACCGATGCCCCAGGCGGGGGCCCTGGCCGCCCAGGTGCTGCGGCGCGCCGACTGGGTCGCCTGCTGCTCGGTGACGGTCCTCGACGATATTCGCGGCCTCGTCCCCGAGCTCGAGCCCCGCTCGTCCGTGATCCTGAACGGGATCGGTCTGCCTGAGCGGCTGCCGACGCCCGTTCCGAGCGACCCTCCCGTGCTCGTGTGTCTGGGCCGGCTCGTCGACCAGAAGGGCTTCGATCTCGCCATCACCGCCCTGGCGCGGCTGCGCGATCGCTTCCCCGCCGCGCGGCTCGTCATCGCCGGAGACGGACCCGCCCGGGACGCATTGGTCGCGCAGGCCCAGAGCGACGGCGTCGCCGACGCCGTCGAGTTCACCGGCTGGGTCGCCCCCTCCCGTGTCTACGAGACCATAGCTCGCGGGACCGCCGTGCTCTTCCCCTCGCGGACCGGCGAGGGGTTGCCCATCGTTGCCCTCCAGGCGGCTCAAATGGGACGCCCGGTCGTCGCCGCACGCACCGGCGGGCTCCCCGAGGTGGTTGCCGAAGGCGAGACGGGACTCCTCTTCGACCCGGGTGACGCCAACGGGCTGGCCGAGGCCACGGCCGCCCTCCTCGAGAGCCCGGACCTCGCCCGCCGGCTCGGCGAAGCCGCCCGCTCTCGGGCGATCCGGCTCTTCAGCGCCGAGCACTACCTGGACGAGTACGACCGGCTCTATGGAAGGCTGGCGGCAACCCGCTCGGCCGGCTCGAGCACGGAGCGCTCGTAAGCCTCCGGAGATGGCCGTCCGTCCCGCGGAGCGGCCCACCCTTCGGCCCGCCCTTCGGACCGCACCTGCACGCTCACCCGTTCGACCCGGTCCCCTTCCAGCATCAGGTCGACGACCTCCATCCCCTCGACCACGTGCCCGAACGCCGTATAGCGCCCATCGAGATGGGGCTGCGGGGAATGGGTGATGAAATACTGCGAGCCCTCGGTGTCCTTCCCGGCGCTGGCGAGGCCGATCACGCCGCGCTCGAACGGGATGCGAGTGAACTCGCTGCGGATGGCGAACCCGGGGCCGCCGTAGCCGTCGCCGCGCTCGAAATCTCCGCCCTGAATGACGAAGTTGGGCACGACGCGGTGAAACGGGACGCCGTCGTAGCGCCCTTGCTGAGCGAGCTGGAGCACCGTCTGGACCGTGAGCGGGGCCTCCTCGACGTCGAGCTCGATCACGATCCGCCCGCGCTCGGTCTCCAGGGCGAGTCTTGGTCGGGCCCCCATCGCGCGGAGGAAGGACCAGTCTACGCGGCGCTCCGGAGGGATCTCCACCGGAGCGTTCTCGACCGCCGGGATCTCGACCGGATGTTCGCCGAGCTGCGCGAGGGCCAGAGACGCGGCCCGGCGCAGCACAGGGTGGGACGCGACCAGCGCCTCCCGGAGGACCGGCTCGGCGGCGGGATCGCCCGTCTCTCCCAGGGCGCGGAGGATCTCGACCATGGGCTCGATGTCGTGGGGTGCCGAGAGCTCGCGATAGACGCGACCCAGCAGCCCGGTTGCTCCCAGCGGCCGGAAGAGGGAGTCGGCGAGCGGGGGAGCCGCCGCCGAAGTGGTGGCCAGATCCTTCCGCTCGAGCGCGGCGGCGAACAGCCGGTAGTACTCATCCACGGTCGCCTCGTCGCTCCGATAGCCCCTCCGCCATCGCTCGGCGAGACCGGCGATCGCAGCGGCGGCGACCATGGGGTCCTCGGCGGCGGCCTCGAATCGGAGCATCAACCACCCCGGGCGGCGATCGTCGAGCCCGAGAGACTCGAGGAGATCGGCCCGGTACGGAGGGTTGTTGGGCGCCTCGCCGCCCGTGATCCCGGTCAGGACGAGCAGCACGACGCCCGTTCCGCCGCCCTTCACGATCGCCGGTGTGAACGCCGCGGAGACCTGCCAGGCGAGGGCGTTGGTGAGGTAGCGTTGCGAGATCGTGCGCCGGGTTTCGAGCGGCAGCGAGTCGGCCGTCGCGAGCGCGCGAGCCGCCTCGACCGCCACGTGCACCGAGGGATCGCGGGCGGCGGCCAGAAGCGCCTGGCGCACGGCCTCTCGCTCGGTGCGACCCGCGAGGGCGCGCGCGGCGTTCACGCGTGCTCGCCAGTCGACCGCGGATTCGAGCCAGTCGATGAGCCGCTCGTCGTCCTGTGGATCGCCGAGCCGTCCGAGGGCGGCGAGGAGATGGAGGCCCGGAGCGGTCCCGAGATCCGGCGCGCGCGCTCCGTCGGACCTCTCCCCGGCTCCGGGAGCGGCCCGCGAGGATTGCGCGAGGAAGCGTGCGTCGACGGCGCTGCGCAGGTCACCGGCGACAAACGCCCAGGCAGTCGTGTCCTGCACACGCCCGAAGTACCAGGCGGCGTGGTCCGAGACGGCCACGTCCTCGGGAGGGCCGAGCGCATCGTCGAGATCCCCGGGGAGCATCGTCACGAGGCGCCGAACCGCGGCCGGATCGTGGACCCCCCGGAAGCCGTAGCGGCCGATCGCGAGCGCGAGCGCCCCACGATCCCCGGGCTCCACCACGAGCCCGGAAAGCCGGCGCAGGGAAGCCCCGTCTCCCGTCTTCCCGAGGGCCTCGAAAAGCTGGCGTCGAGCCGCGGGTGCGGTCTCCTCCGCCAGCGCCCCGAGCAGCCGCTCGGAGACGGTCGAGTCGGCGCTCTGGCCGAGGGCGAAGGCGGCGTCCGCCCTGACCCGCGGATCGGGATCCTCCAGCGCCGCGATCAGCTCGGAGGCCGCGGCCGGGTCCTGTACCGAGCCGAGCGCGAACGCCGCGCGGGCGCGAACGGCCGGATCGGGGTCGTCCAGGGCGGCGACGAGCGTCCCCGCGTCCCGCTCGATCTGGGCGTCGACCAGGGCCTGAAGGACCGGGCTGTGGAGCAGGCCGTCGGTGGCACGGCCCCACTCCTCCGAGGATGACAGCGCGTCCGGGGGGCTCGTCTGGCCGGCCGCTGCGACCGGGATCGCCAGGATCGCCGCGAAGAGCGGCGGAAAGCCCGCCGCCGCGAGGGCACGCCGGGGGCGGGAGCGAGAGGCCGAGTCGAAACGGGGCATGCGGCGAAGGATACCCGGCGTCTGCCGACCTCACCAGCCGGCTCGGCTCTGGACGACCTCACGGAACGTCGGCTTGAAGGGCGACGGGCGGCGGCGGTAACTTGGAAGCTCATCCCCGTCCAGGCACGACGGCGCGGCGTGACCCGCCGCCGACCGATCCTCCACGACAAACCACGGAGCTCCGGACATCTCTCCGTGGAAGGCAGGCGTGTCGGCATGATTCGTCTCCGAACCTCCAGGATCGGCGTCGTCGCAGTGTTCGGCCTGGCCGCCGCTCTGACAACGTGCGGGCGCGACGAGCCCGAAATCCCCGCCGAGGCCGCCGATGTCTTCTGGTCGGATGACACCCTGACCGCCGCCGACATCGAGGCGGGCCGGCGGGACTCGACGTGGCGAAAGGCGGTCCGCCTCGATCGTCGCACCACGGTGGTGAAGGCCCTGGACACGGTTCCGATCCCCGAGGCGTTCGACGATCTGGGGCGTGCGGCGGAGGAGGCGCGGGTGGTCGACCTGCCGGGCCCGGCAAGCGTGCAGCTCCCACTGTTCGGCGACGTCGAGGGCCCTTCCGTCCTGTTCGCCCAGATTTTGCTCGACCGGGTCCGCTTTTCTCCCGGCGTCCTCGATGGCAAGTGGGGGAAGAACACCGAAAAGGCGGTCTACTGGTTCCAGCACCGGGAGGACCTCCCGGCCAGCGGGATCGTCGACTCGATCACGTTCACCAGGCTGCATGCGCGAGCGGACGCCCCCGAAGCCTTCCTGAGAGAACACCTGCTCACGGAGAAGGATGTCGCCGGCCCCTTCGTCGACATCCCCGCCGACGTCTACGCCCAGCGACGACTCGACTGCATGTGCTTCGAGTCCCTGGCCGAAAAGCTCGGCGAGCGCTTCCACGCGACGCCGGCCGTTCTGGCTGCGCTGAACCCCGGTGTTTCCCTGGACAGCTTGAGGGTCGGGGATTCGCTCCTCGTCCCCGACCTCGGCATCGTCGAATCCCGTTCCGGGACCTCACCGCTGGATTCGATCGGCGCGACACCCGCGAGCTCGGAGCCCGGAATCGGCCACGTTCTCGTATCCGGCCTGGGCTCCTACCTGCACGTCCTGGACGAGGAGGGAAGGATTCTCTACCACTTCCCGACGACGCTCGGCTCGAGCTACGATCCGTCCCCGGAAGGAGAGGTCGAGGTCGTATCGGTCACGCCCGACCCATGGTTCCATTACCAGCCGAGCCTCCTCGGGGGGGTCGACAGGTCGAAGCCGAGCACACTGATCCCGCCGGGACCGAACAATCCCGTCGGGCGCGTCTGGATCAAGCTCTCGAAACCCCACTACGGCATTCATGGGACCCGCGAACCGGCGACGATCGGCTACGAGACGTCGTCGGGTTGCGTCCGGCTCACCAACTGGGACGCGATGTTCCTGGGGGCGCGCCTCGGGCCCGGAGTCACGGTGGAGTTCCGGGCGACCCGCGCGGCGTTGCAAGGCCCGGACAGCCTCCCGGCGGCTCCACTCCAGGATGACGGTGGCTGATGTTCAGGATGACGGTGGCTGATGTTATAAGTATCGTATGAGGTTTGGGTGGACCCACCTGGCCCGGGAATTGCTTCAACGAGTGGTGGCCCAGGAGCGTCCGCGAAGATCGACCCGGTCGACGCGGACAAGTTTGCAAGCGTAAGGAGCACGCATGACCGAGACCGCACAGCGCTTCCGCGTGAACACCGAGAGCGTCGCTGCCAAGGTGATCGACGGCGAGGCGATCATCATCAACCTGGAGACCGGCGTCTACTACAGTCTCGATGGCGTCGGAGGCGAGGTGTGGTCGCTCCTCGAAGGACATCATCCGGTCGACGCCGTCGTCGCGAGCCTGGCGACGCGATACGGAGCCTCCGAGGAGCAGTGCAGGGCCGACGTGCAGAGCCTCGTCGGGCAGCTCACGGACGAGGGTCTGGTCGTGCCGACCGAAGCGCTCCCGGAGGGAAGCCCAATGGCGGAAATGAGCCCGGCCGCAGACGGTTACGCGCCACCACGGCTGAACGTGTACCGCGACATGGGCGACCTCCTCGCCCTGGATCCGCCCGTTCCGGGCCTGGAGCCGATCCCCTGGGACGATCCGCTGGAGCAGCGCGACAGCGGGGCCCCGATCTGACATCGGCATCCTCGGCCGCGCGCGACGGCGCCGCCGCGATCGACGCGATGCGGACGGCGTTCGAGACCGCCAGCTCGGCCGATCCTCGACTCACGATCCGGCGCCGTTACCGACTCGCCGGTTGCCATGTCGTCCTGACCATCGCGGGGAAAGCGCTGGCCGACCGTATCGCCCGTACGCTACGACATCTCGAGGAGAACGATACGGCGACGGGCCCGGTCGATCTCCACATCGATCTCTGGGACGGCGAGGAGACGGGGGTCCCGTCGCCCGTGTCGTACCTGCGTGACGTCTTCTACCGAAGCTGGCCGTTCGGTCGAAACGTCCTCGCCAGCTCCGCGGACGAGGACCGGCTGGGATTCCAGACCCGCGAGGCCACGACGATCCTGGACCGCCGGGCCAACCGGATCGTAGGGTTCGCCAGCTCCCATCATCGCCTGAGCCTCTTCGAGCTGGGGAAGCCCCTTCAGCCCCTTCTGTTCGCCTGGTTCTCCGCGCGCGACCTGGTCCCCGTCCATGCGGGCCTCGTGAGCCGTGGAGGACAGGGAATCCTGCTGGGCGGAGCCGGGGGGTCGGGCAAGACCACGACATCGCTCCTCTGCGCGCGCGCGGAATTCGCCTATCTGGGAGACGACTACATCGTGGTCCCGCCGGCGAACGGTTCCGGCCATCGCGGATATAGCCTGTACAACTCCACGTGGCTCGAGCCGGAGCACGTGCGCCGCTTCCCCTGGCTCGAGGACCGGGTCGTCCGCGGGACCGAGCACGAGGACAAGTGGCTGGTCGTCCTCTCCGGGGTCGAAGGGCTGCACATGGCTCCCGACGCGCCCTTGCAGGCCCTGGCGCTGCCGAAGGTCGCCGGGACCGCCGAGACCCGCTGGAGTCGGGCCTCCCGGGCCGAAGCTCTGCGGCGTCTCGCTCCCAGCTCGATTCTGCAGCTTCCGTTCATCGTCCCGGGACCCGCCTTCGAGCGGATGACCGAGCTCGTCCAGTCGATTCCCGCCTACCGGCTCGAGCTCGGGACCGACCTGGAACGGATTCCGGATCGGGTGGCGGAGATCCTGGATGACGCGGGCCGCCGGTGAGGTCTCCGCTCGTCTCCTGCGTCATCCCGGTCTACAACGGTGAGCGCTATCTCGGCGAGGCCATCGACAGCATCCTCGCCCAGACCCACCCGGTCGACGAGATCGTGGTCGTGGACGACGGTTCGACCGACGGCTCATCCGCAGTCGCCAAGGGTTATGGCGACCCGGTCCTTTGCGTGCGTCAGGACAACGCCGGTCCCTCGGCGGCTTCCAACCGCGGCATCGAGGCCGCCGGCGGCGACGTGATCGCCTTTCTCGACGCCGACGACCTGTGGCGCCCGGAGAAGAACCAGCGCCAGCTCGCCCGCCTGGAGGCGAGCCCCGAGGTGGCCGCCGTCTTCGGCCACGTGCTGAACTTCTGGGTGGAAGAGCTGCGCGAGGAAGCCGAGCGCTTTCGCGATCATCGGATCGCGCGGCCAACACCCGGCTTCGTCCGGGGTACCATGACAGTTCGACGAGAGGCCCTCGACTCCGTCGGGCGCTTCGACCCGAAGTCCCAGCATGGGGAGGTGCAGCAATGGATCCTCCGTGCCCGCGAGCGGGACCTCGTGCTCGAAATGCTGCCGGACGTCTTGCTCGACCGGCGACTCCACCGCGGGAACCGTTCCCGGAGTCTGCGCGACCCGAGTCGGGAGGAGTTCCTCCGGCTCGTCAAGCAAAATCTGGATCGGAAGCGCGATCGGTGAGCGCAGCCCCCCCGCTGTCCGGTCCCATCTCGACGATGCTCCCCGACCCGGAGTCGACCCTCCTCGTCAGGAGCGCTCTCTGGCTGCCGGAGGCGGCGCGCGAGGCAATCCTCGAGTGGCAGACACTCGGATCGCTTCCCGCGAAGCGGATGTCCGACCAGGGCCGGCTTCTCGCCCCGCTGATCTCGGCCAACCTGGGGCAGGCTCCGGTGGGACTCGACGGGCGACTCGTCACGTACCTGCGCACCGCGCTCGTGCGGGAGGAGCTGCGCGGCGCCGAGTATCGTCGCATCCTCGCCGGGTTGCTCGACGTCTTCTCCCGCTCGGGACCGCCCCTCCTGCTGTTCGAGGGCGCGGCGCTGGCCGAGATGGCGTACCCGAGACCGGAGCTCCGGCACACCCACGGGATTTCGACCCTGATCTACGACGACGACGGGGAGCGGGCAGCGGCAATCCTCCCCGAGGCGGGCTTCCATGTCACGGCCGGCCGCGACGATTTGCGGGGGGTCCGGCTCCGCGCCCTCCACGACAGCGGTCTCGCGCTCACCCTCCGCTTCGGATCGCTGCCCTTTCCCCACTACGGGCGCTTCCCGGAGGATCTGTGGCGGCGGGCGGAGGAGCGCCAGATTCTAGGCTCCCCCACGCGGGTCCTCTCTCCGGCCGACAGCCTTTGGCACACCTGTGCCCGCGCGGCGACCGGGCAGCGGCGCGCCACGCTCCTGTGGGCATGCGACGCGTTCTTCGTGCGCGAAGTCGAGCCCGCCCTGGACTGGGACGTCTTCATCGGGCAGGCGGCCCGAACGGACACGACGCTCCCGACCCACGCCCTGTTGACCTGGCTCGCGGAGGCGATCGGCGTGCCGGTCCCGGCAGCCGTTCTCGATCGGCTCGCCCGCGACGCTGAACGCGCGGGTCGGACCGCTCGCCAGATCGCCCTGGCCGGGGCCGCGTGGCGAGCGGGCCCCAAGCTGGTCCCGTTTCTGCGGGCTTCCCGTTCCTGGAGCGACCGTTTCACGATCGCGCGCTGGCGATTCTTCCCCTCGGCGGCGACCCTGCAGGGGGCCGGCCAGATCCGGACTCGCGTTGCGGCGCCTGTGTTCCTCGCCACCAGGCCGGCCCGGCTCGTCCTCGGCAAGGTGCGGGGTCGCTGGCGCCGCCACCGCCCGCCCCCTGAGTTCAGCCCTCCGACCGCTCCAGCAGCGACGTCCGGAGAGCCGCCCTGACGTTCTCCACGGCCCGACCGACGAGGTCCGGAGCCGCGAACCGCACGTAAGCCACGTAGACGATCGCTCCGAGGCCGGCGTGGACCGCCAGCGCGGGCAGCGGGGCCAGCCGCTCACCGATCGCGATGCGGGCGCCCATCACCACCCCCAGCATCAGGAGCGACCCTATCGCCGGGGTCCGAAAAGCCGTCAGGTACGTTGCCGCGTCGAGCTCCAGGAAGCGTAGCGCAATGGCCAGCTGCAGCGGCACCGTCAGGAACAGGGCGATGGCGTAGGCCCAGGCGACCGCTTCGATCCCCCAGGGCAGAGCGATCAGGATGGCACCGAGGGTGCCGACGGCGGTGATGACCTCGGCCCAGACGCGCCATCCGGTCCGGCCGAGGGCGACGATCGCGGTCAGGGGCGAGGTCACCAGGTGGAAGGCAATGGCGCCCAGGGAGACCGCCGCCAGGACGGGAACGCTGGGTATCCAGCGGTCGCCGAGGATGGCGGGTACGGCGAAGGGGGCGACCGCCGCCAGGCCGACATAGATCGGCCAGGTCGCCAGGCCGAGCATTTCGGTCGCCTGCCGAATGGCGCGCGCGAGGCGGTCTCGCTCCCGCTGCAATCTGGTGAGGGTCGACCAGAGGACCGGCCAAACGGACCCTGTCACGAGCGCTCCCAGCCCCCCGACGACCTGGTGCGCGATCGAGTAGTATCCGAGCGCCGCGGCACCCAGCCCCACACCGATCAGGAAGTTGTCGGCCCGGGCCCGGGCGAAGCGGACAAGGCTCAGACCCAGCATGCCGACTCCGAAGGCGAGAAGCTCCCGGTAAAGCTTCCACGAGAAGCGCCACCTCGGCCTCCAGCGACTCGCTCGCCAGAGGAGCAGCACGTTGGCCCCCTGGTAGACGAGGAGCATGAGGACCAGGCTCCATACTCCTAGCCCCCTTAAGGCGGCCGTGATCGCGACCACGCCGGCCACCGCCTGGCCGATGACCGAACGGACGGCGAGCGCACGGAAGCGCAACTCCCGGCGGAGGATCGAGTCCTGGACCGAGCTCAATGCGCTCAGGACGAATGCGACGGACATCCAGCGAACGATGAGCTCGAGCTCGGGTTGCCGGGCCATCGAGGCGAACAGGCCGGCCGTGACGAACGCCAACGCGCCCATCGCCAGGCCCTGCACAATGCCTCCCCAGAAGGCGCTGTCGAGATGCTCTGGCAGCAGTCGTTCCCGCTGGACCAGCGCAGCGGAGATCCCCTGATTCCGGAAGAGCTGCAGGAAGTCGACGTAGGCGGAAGCCAGGGCGATCAGGCCGAACGCCTGGGGCGAGAGCAGGCGAGCCAGGATCAGGTAGACGGGGACGCGGAGCCCACGATCCCCGAGCTGCTGGATGGCCGACCAGACCGTCCCCCGCAGGGCCGCTGCACGCAGGTCCCTCATCGCGTTCGATTCCCTCCGGAGAACCGCCCGTTGGCGCTCGCGATCAGGCGTCCCAGTAGCGGTAGAGACCGAGCCGATGCCCCACGACGCGCAGTCCCTTTTGCGTCAGTACGACAGGAACCTTCCAGACGCGATCCGTGTGGGCCCAGAAGCGCAGGTAGTCCCTCAACCCGTGGACCCGCTCGAGCGGCCCCGCTCCACGAACGCCCCGCGAGAACATGGCCCAGTGGTGCAGGATGAGCGCCAGCGGGCGGCCGCGCGCATTCTCCATCCAGACGCCGAAACGGAGGCGATCTCCCCGCGAGACCGGGATCGCCTCGAGCCGGCGCATCGTCTCGTCCGGCACGGGGGTGGCGAAGGCGCGATTCAGATAGGCGAGCGCCGCTCCGGTCGGCAGGGCAATCTCGCGTTCTCGAGCCAGAAGCTCCAACCGGTCCCAGTCGATGTCGTCGGGCGCGGCCCGCAGCACCGTGATCGCATCCGCGACCCAGCGGATCGGGGGTACGCGGACCCAGTTCAGCCCATGGACGCACGCCTGGACGAGATGGTCCGTCGCGCAGAGCGTGCGCGTCGTCATGCCGTCGACCTGCAGCGGTCGCGATGCCTCCCAGAAGTCCAGGTCGGCGTCGCGCTCGCAGCACGCCATGAGCAGGTGGCAGTGCAGGTCCACGGAGTTGTCGGCGGCGTCGAAGAACGCGAGCGCGTGCTCGAACCGCGTGTCGAAAAGCTCAGGGCTCCAGAAATGCGTCCCCCACCCCGCCTCCCCGAGCGCCCGCGCGGCCTCGTGAAAGCGCTCCGGCCTCACGAGGACATCGACGTCTCCCATCCCGCGCACTCCACCGTCCCGGTAATAGAGGGGGACCAAGGCGGCTCCCTTGAAGACCAGGGTCTCGATTCCGGCCGCGTGCAACAGCCGAAGGATTCCACCCAGCATACGAAACATGCGCTGGTTCTGCGCCCACGTGAACGCATAGCGCCGCTTCAGCGCGGCGAGCCGTTCGTCCTGGACGCCCTGGTCGACCAGGTTCCGGTAGGCCAGCGGAAGGATCTGGCCGGCGCCGGGGTCGAGAGCGTCGAGATCGACCTCGTCCGCCCAGCGGCGCCACGCCGCGACCGCCTCGTCGCCCCTGGAGAGGGCGGCGTGAAGCAGCAGCTCCTGATCCGGCCTCGGCCAAACAGCCCCCTCTGCCGGCCGGCCGGTGCCGGCGAACCACGTGCCCGGGGCAAGCTTCTCGTCTACGGTCGGACCCATGAGTACAAACTGCAGCGTCCTGCGCGGCGGCACCAGACAGATCCGCCGATGTGCCGTTCTCCCTGACCTGGATTATCGTACTACGAGAATGCGAATCAATGCCGGCCGGTCACTCCGGATCCTCTACTGGACGGAGG
>JBOHRQ010000025.1:0-29071 GCA_050732875.1 Gemmatimonadota bacterium
CTCGATCTCCAAGACAAAGGCGTCCGCCGCGGTTTCGCTGCGCTCCCTGTATCAGGCGACCGCCGAGGCCGCCTCGTCCAGCGCCTTGGGGTGAAGGTCGACACGAAGCTCGGAAATCACCGCCTGCCGCTCGAGCCCCAGCTCTTCCCAGACCCAGCCCATGTCGTAGCCCGACTCTGACCGACGGGCGATCAGCGCCCGTTGGTCTCCCTCCTGTCAGTGACGGCACAGGCCTGTTACTTGACGACAGACAACCTAGAGTTTACACTTCTTGAGTGATCCGGAGCTTCCGCCACAAGGGACTTCAGAAGCTCTGGAACGACGATGACGCAAGCGGTATCCGACCGGACCTCGTGGAGCGAGTCCGAGCTCGCCTGACGGCGCTCGACGCGGCCACGAAGCTGAAAGAGCTGAGGGTCCCAGGTTGGCGCCTGCATGTCCTGAAAGGCAACCCGACCCGGTACTCGCTGACGGTCAATGGCCCGTGGCGCGTCACCTTCGGATGGCGGGACGGCGACGCCTGGCGTGTCGACCTGGAACAGTACCACTAGGAGATTCCAATATGGCCGAGTATCCCGGCAAGCAGGCCCCGAAGATGCGCCCCACACATCCGGGCGCGATCCTCCGGGAAGACGTACTCCCCGAGCTGGGGTTGAGCGTCGCGGCGGCAGCGCGGCAGCTGGGTGTGTCGCGGCAGATGCTACATCGCATCCTGTCCGAGAAGGCTTCGATCAGTCCCGAGATGGCCTTGCGGCTCGGCCGCTTCTGCGGCAACGGGCCGGGTCTGTGGCTTCGGATGCAGCAGGCGCACGACCTGTGGGTGGCAGAGCGGAGGCTGTCTGACGCGTTGGAGTCGATCCCCATCCACGCCTGAAATGCCACGATGGGGGTGGTCTGGGAGAGCCGGGAGCGAACGTGAATTCTTCCGGGATCATCTCTTGCGGATTTCAGGCTGGATGGCTCATCCGTGCGAGGGGGCCGACCATGAAGAGGGCGCTGGCCGCGAACTGGGCCACCGAGACTATGATCGCCCCGAGGAGGGCGCTCCCGAAGCCGTCCACCTCATAGCCCGGGACCATCTGGCCCACAATCCAGAGGACCACCACGGCCAGAAGGAACCCGACGATCATCCCCGCCGGGGCGAGGGCCGCCATAGGAAACAAGGCGACGACCATGCCGATGCCCCAGGAAAAGGGCCATATAGGCGACCGTCGCGAAGACGAGTGCCACCAGTCCGTCGCAATCGATCCCGGGCACGACGAACGCGGCCACCGCGAGAGCCAAGCCAAGGATAACCAGTCCGATCAGGATGCCGGTCAGGGGGAGCACTGGTGAAGTATGGGTGCGCCCGCCTCCGGGCGGCAAACGTGCCTCGTCCGTGAGCTCCGGATGACGCTTCTCGACCGGGGAACGAGCCAGGCGTGTTGTGGTCCGCGGGGCGCCATCTCGGAGCAGGAGTAACATCGGCTTGGACGATGACAACACAGGCGGACGTGACTCACAACGCTCCTTTTCCTCCCTGCGGGGAGGGTATCGATTGTGTCTCCACCAGATTGTAAACTGTGTCTCGAGTGATGAACGGGCCCAGGAGACACCCAGCATGAGGTTCCGATCTCTTCCCAAAGCAGGCATCGTGAATCGCGTCCCCGGGACCGCGGTCGTGGCGGCTTGGGTTTTCTCCCTCCTCGCGGCGGCGTGCGCGGCGGGCCAGACCCCGCGACTCGGAACGACCGAGTTTGCCACGTCGGGATCTCCAGCGGCGCAGGAGCGTTTCCTGGAGGGTGTCCTCTGGCTCCACAGCTTCGAGTACGAGCGCGCGGCCGAGGCCTTTCGCGGGGCCCAGGAGCTCGAGCCCGACTTCGCGATGGCGTACTGGGGGGAGGCCATGACGTACAACCACCCGGTGTGGTTCGAGCAGGACGCCGACGCGGCGCGTGCGGCCCTGGCGCGGCTTGCGCCCACGACCGAGGCGCGCCTGGCGGCCGCGCCGACCGAGCGGGAGCGGATGTACCTCGAAGCCGTCGAGATCCTCTACGGGGAAGGCGAGAAGGCCACCCGCGACACCCTTTACGCGGAGGCGATGCGGGAGCTCCGCGAGCGCTTTCCGGACGACGAGAACGCGGCCGCCTTCTACGCGCTGGCGCTCCTCGGGACGAGCCACGGCGGCCGCGATATCCCCACCTACATCCGCGCCGGCGCGGTGGCCGAGGAGGTCTTCGCCCGGAACCCGGACCACCCGGGGGCCGCGCACTACCTGATCCACGCATACGACGACCCCGTTCACGCCCCTCTCGGCCTCAGGGCGGCCCGGTCCTACTCGGGGATCGCTCCCGACGCGGCCCATGCCCAGCACATGACGTCGCACATCTTCGTGGCGCTGGGGATGTGGGACGAAGTGGTCTCGCAGAACGAGATCGCCGCCGGGCCCGACCCCGAGCAGTGGTCGCTCGGCCACTACACAGTCTGGCTCCTCTACGGCTACCTCCAGCAGGGGCGCTACGGCCGCGCCCTGAAGCATCTGGAGACGATGTGGAGCGAGGCGGCCGCGACCGGCATGCACGCCGCCGGGCTGGCGCGGATGCGGGCGGACTACGTGGTGAACACGGAGCGCTGGGAGAGTCCGGCCTTGTCGTGGCCCCTGGAGCTCGACCGGAGCCGGCTGTGGGCCTTGGGGACCGACGCCTTCGTGCGCGGCATGGCGGCGCTGAAGCTGGGGGAGCGGGCGGGGGTCGATGGGGCGTTCGCCGAACTCGCCCGGCTGCGGGAGGAGGCAGGGAGCGAGGCGGATCCCAACGATCCCGCCCCGACCGTGATCGAGATCCTCGATCTCGAGCTGCGCGCGCTGGAGCGGCTGACGGAGGGGGACTCGGAGGAGGCGATATCACTTCTCCGCGAGGCGACGGCGATCGAGGACGCGATGCCTTATGAGTTCGGCCCCCCGGCCGTGGTCAAGCCCACCCACGAGCTCCTGGGAGACGTCCTGCTGGAGCTGGGACGGCCGGCGGAGGCGCAGCCGGCGTTCGCGCGCGCCCTGGAGCTGGCCCCCCTCCGGGCGCGCTCGCTGCTCGGGCTCGCCCGCGCCGCGGCGGCGACCGACGACACCCGGACGGCGCGCTGGGCCTACGAGCAGCTCCGCGGGATCTGGCACGCCGCCGATCCCGGGCTGCCGGGCCTCGAGGAGGCGGCCCGCTACGCGGCGTCCCGGTAGGCACGAAACGGCGGGACGAGGTGTGTCGATGCGGACTGTGCTCATCAGCACGGCCTTGGCGGCTGGCGTGGCGGCATGTGCGAGCCATCGGTCCGCCTCTTCAGCGCCCTTTGTCGAACCGCGGGACAGGGAGATGTCCACCGTGGTCCGGATCGGGGCGACCCCCGTTCGTGCCCGACCAGCGATTTTTCGTTGATCCGCCGGGGACTCAGCTCGAGACGCTGGAGGGGGACCTGACCGGGCCGGACGGGTCCTTCGCGATCGAGACGCGGCGTGCGGGGCCCGCGACCCTCGACGTCCGGCATGTTGTCTACGTCGAGCAACGCGTCGCGATCGTCGAAAGCCTGCGGGTCGAGTTCAGGGTGTATGCCGAGCCGATGACACCCATGGACCGGAAGATGCGGTACAGCGAGGCGAGCTACGTGCTGCGGAATCGGGATGTGAGGGGGGGTGGCGAGGCGGCGATAGAAGCCGGCGGCTCCGCCCCTACAACCGCGTCCAGAGGGCTATGGGCCGCTTTTCCTGAAAGGCTCCTCGGCGCGGGCGAGGTCAGGCCCAAGCTGCCTCCGGCCGCGGCTAGGTTAGCCTCCTTGAGCCCAGCGCTATTCTCGCGGCATCGCTACGGGTCCGACCCTTGCTGAGTTCGACTTGCTGACCCGATCCAGAAGCCGACGGGCGGAGAAACCGACGTGACCGAGAATCGATCTGTTGCGTCAAAGATTCGACGTCCTGGGAACATGCGGGCAAAGTCCAGCCTTGCAGGGACTCCCGCCGTTAATGATGCTATTTTGGAAGCATGGGCGAAGCGATCGAGAAGAATCGAATCCTGGAAGCTCTGAGGGATCTTCCGGACGACGCGACTGTCGATGACGCGATTGAGCGGCTTGTGTTCATTGCCAAGATCGAAGAGGGCCTGGCTGAGCTCGATGCGGGGCAGGGGAAAACCCACGACGAGGTCAAGCGACAGCTCGGCTTGTGAGTCGCGTCATATGGTCGCCCCAGACCATTCGTGACATAGAGTCGATACGCGACTTCATCGCCCTCGACTCCGTCGTTTACGCTGGGTTGGTTGCACAGCGCATTGTTCGAGCCGTGGAGCGCCTGGAATCGTTCCCCGAGTCGGGACGCATCGTGCCAGAGCTTCAGCGACCTGACGTTCGAGAAGTGATCCATCGTCCATCCGAATCGTGTACCGACTCCGCGACGATGTCATTGAAATCGTAACAGTTTTTCGTTCCTCGCGGCTCCTTCCCGAACTCTGAGGCCGGGCTCGGAATAGCGTGCTCGACCGCAGCGTGGCGCGGTAATATGCCGGTCGCGCAGCGCGAGGCTCTGGAGTGGGCCACCCACGTCTCCTGGAGGCGACCCCTTCCGCCAAGGCTGGCGAGGTCCTGCACGTCGGGAACTGACAGGGCTCGGGTCCGGCGGTCAACCCGACCGCGCCCCCAGCCGCTCGGCTGCCTCCATCACCTCGCCGATCCGCGGCTTGGTGGTGAACCAGAGGACCGGGCCTCCGGCCGCGGTCTCGATCTCTGCGGCGGAGCCGGCGGCGAGCCCGCGGTAGACGACCAGGATCAGGTTGCGGAGACGGGCCGCGGTGATCCTGGCCTCGAGCCGTGCTTCTTTTCTCCTTGACAGAGGGACAATATAAGCCAATATTCACCTTCTATGAAGGAGAATACTTGAAGGTCGCCGAGCCGAGTGCGCAGGTCAGCCGCGCCGAAATCGTAGATCGACTCGCCGACTCCCTCAGTAGCCCGTTGCCCCAGGCGACCGAGCGACGGCTCTCGGGCCGGGTGACCTTCCCCGGCAAGGCGACCGCCGTCATCGGGGTGCGTCGGGCCGGCAAGACCACCTTCCTCCATCAGATCCGCGGCGAGCGGCTGGACCGGGGGATCGCGCGCGAGCAGCTCCCGTACATCAACCTCGAGGACGAGCGTCTGGCTGGCTTTTCGGTCGGGGATTTTTCGGTCTTAGTGGAGGAGTACTACCGCCGCTTCCCGGCCTTCCGGGGGCGCGAGACCGTTACCTGGTGCTTCGACGAAATTCAGCTGGTACCTGGCTGGGAACGATTCGTGCGCCGCCTTCTCGACACGGAGAAGGTCGAGATTTTTGTGAGTGGGTCGTCGGCCGCGCTCCTGTCCCGCGAGATTGCGACCGCCATGCGAGGCCGCGCCTGGGAGGTCGTGCTCTTTCCGTTCAGCTTCGAGGAGTACCTGCGGCACCATCGCGACGAACCGCCTGCACGTCGCGATCTGCTCTCCACGACGGAGCGGACGCGACTCCAGGGCGCGCTACGGCAGTACCTCCTCTCCGGTGGCTTCCCTGAAGCACAGGGTCTCGACGACGCGGACCGGCGGCACCTCCTCTCCGACTACGTGGACGTGGCCATCCTGCGCGATGTCCTCGAGCGACATGGTGTGAGCAATGTGGTCAGCCTGCGCTGGCTCGTCCGGCACTTGCTGGCCAACCCGGGAGGGCTTTTCAGCGTGGAGCGATTCTATCGCGCGTTCAAAGCCCAGGGACTGGCGGTGGCTCGTGATACACTGCACCACTACTTGAGCTACCTCGAAGATTGCTTCCTCGTTCGGCTCACCTGGGTCGAGGCGACCTCGGAGCGGCAGCGGATGGTTCATCCCCGCAAGGTGCATCCCGTGGATCCGGGACTCATCCCGGTATTCGATCGCTCCGGCAAGGCGAATCTCGGGCACGCGCTCGAATCGGCCGTGCGGGTCGAGCTCGACCGGCGGCGAGCCGATGTCCACTACGTCCGCACCCAAGAGGGCTACCAGGTCGACTTCCTCGCCCGCTGGCCGGAGGGCGGGGAGGCCCTGGTCCAGGTGGCGGCCGATGTGGGTGAAACCGCTACCCGAGAGCGCGAGGTGCGGGCACTGATCGACGCAGCAAAGGAGCATCCCCGAGCGACCCCGATGCTCGTTACGCTGACGCCGGAATCGGCCGTCGATATCCCCAAGCAGGTCCGAGTAGAGGACGCTGCGATCTGGCTTCTGCCGTCCCCGCCCTGACACGACTCGCCGCTGCCCGGCTTTTGGATCGAGGTGTCGGAGTTTTTCGCCGACTGAGGGCTACGCTCCTGCTGGGGTCCACCTCCTCTCGATTCCAGGCGATCCAGTCGCTGAGCTCTGGGCGTGCCGAGACCGTCGACAGTCCGACGGATGCTGACGTTCGTCGAACGCGATGGAGCCCCACGGAACGGTCCTGAGCCGGGCCCTGTTCTTGCTACGGGTGCGACCCTATACTGCTCCGAAGAGACCTCCGAGGTGGCAGGATGAGAAGAATGAGCCGTCTCGTCCATCCGTGACCCGCGGAGCCAGATGGAGCAGAGTGCGCCATGACGAAACCCGCCTTCAACTTCCGCCAACTCAGCGTCGACGAGCGCCTTCAGCTCATCGAGATGATCTGGGATTCGATCGTCGAGGAAACGGGAGGGGCCCCCGATGCCTTCTCGCTCACCGATGAGCAGCGTGTCGAGCTCGAGCGGCGACTCGCTGAACACGATCGGGATCCGGAGTCGGCGATCCCCTGGGAGGACGCGGTGGCACGCATCCGCGGGGAGCTGCACAGCACCCGCGAGAAGGGGCAAGGCTGACGTCACGCAGGCTCGTCATCAGACCGGCAGCCGAGCGCGAGATTCATGAGGCGGTGCGCTGGTACGATGAACGACAGCCAGGACTCGGGGATGAGTTCCTCGTTGCCACAGAGCGAGCGGTCGCTCTCGCTCTCGAATCACCTGCCCATTACCCGCGAGTCCATGACCACATTCGACGGGTGCTCGTCGATCGCTTCCCTTATGCTCTGTTCTTTCGTGAGACCGCGGACGAATTGGTCGTTCTGGGATGCATTCATGGGCGGCGGGACCCGCGCCGATGGAAATCACTGATGGTCCGTGAGAGTACGCCAGAACGACACCTGTTGCGCATCGTGCAAGAGGCCTTTCCACGACCGGGCAGTAGCGTCCGCCTACTGGGATGAGGAGGCCGGCCAGCCCGGCTACCTGCCAGGCCTCGTCGCGCTCGAGCACGTGTGTGAAGTGGCGTAGGCGCCGTCGCGGTCGGGCGTTCTCCCTGCCGGCCTGCTGCTCCGATGTCGGGTCGACTCTGGACGCAGTTTGGGCTGGGGTTGGGGAGAGCGCAGTCGTGGTTGTCGAGGAATGTTCCGCTGTCCTCGAAGGAAAGGGCCAGCGTCGAGAGATCGACGGTCTCCTCCCAGTCGTGACCTGTTGACCGGGCTAACCCTCGATCCTTCACCGCATTCTGTCTCGGGCACGGCGTTTGTATGCGTCAGTGGGCCGATGTCTACCGGCAGGATTGCCTTCACGGACCACGCTCTCGACCGGATGCGTGAGCGGGGGGCCAGTCAAGATGATGTCTGCAGAGCGATACGGGAAGGCACACCGGAGAAGGCACGGGAGGGCCGGGTCTTATATCGAATTGAGCTCGACTTCCTGGCAGAGTGGGCTGGGAAGTTCTATACCAAGCGCCAAGTCGCGCCTGTCGTGGTAGAGGAGGGCGAGGCGATGGTCGTCATCACGGTCTATGTGTTCTATTATTGACTCCAGGGCCCAATGAAGATTGCCTACGACAAAGCCGCAGATGCCCTCTACATTCGCTTGCAGGAGGGCGTTGATCAGTGCCGGGTCGTTCGACTGTCGGAGGACATTGCGGTCGATTTCGGGGCTGAGGACACGCCAGTGGGGATCGAGATCCTGCGCGCCAGCCGCCTCTTTGACCGGCCCGACTCACCTTCGGTAGAACTCCAGGACGTTGCACCGAAGGTCGCGTCCTGAAGATTCTTCCAGTTCGAGCGACGATCAACGTCCCCACCGCCGGCGCCTGGAGGCGGACGCCAAGTCGCTTTTCGCCGGGCGAACCAATACCGGAGGAAGACACTTCCGCTGCAATGCTACATCCGCCCATCCGGCACCCTTGCGACCCGCTCCGGCGCGGCTATACTGGCCAATGTTGCGTGGGATCTCTTCCCCCGGAAGGAGGTTCGCATGCCCCGTGCCGCCGCTACCCTCGTCGCCGCAGCCGCCTTGCTGGCAGCGCCGGGCCTGAGCTGCTCTGACGCTTCCAATCCCTCCAGCCCCACCACCGCCAACCTGGCGCAGGCGGCCACCAAACGAGGTCCCACTCTGACCCCGCAGGCGAGCGGCACAACCGCCCGCCTGATCGGCGTCCACGCGGTCAATCAGAAAGTCGCCTGGGTGAGCGGCGCCGACGGCACGTTTGCCGTCACCACCGATGGCGGCGCTACCTGGCACCCGGCGTCGTGCCCGGTGCCGAGGCGCTGCAGTTCCGCGACGTCCAGGGAGTGAGTGCCACGGAGGCCTACCTGCTCTCCATCGGCAACGGCTCCGACTCGCGCATCTATCATACGACGGACGGCGGCGCCACCTGGGACCTCCAGTTCCAGAACGCGGATCCGGACGCTTTCTACGACTGCTTCGCCTTCTGGGCGCCGAACCGCGGCTTTGCGTACAGCGATGGTGTGGACGGCCGCTTCCCGGTGATCCGCACGACCGACGGCGAGACGTGGCAGGACATCGGCGACAACCTCCCGGCGGCGCAGCCAGGCGAGTTCTCCTTCGCCTCGAGCGGCACCTGCACCGCGGCACAGGGCGGGAAGCGCGGGTGGATCGGCACCGGCGGCCTGGGCGACGCGCGCATTCTCGCCACCACCGACGGGGGCGACAGCTGGACGGCGCACCCGACGCCGATCGTGCAGGGCGCCCCGGACGGAGGCTCAGGGATCTTCACCGTCGACTTCCGCGATCCGCGCCGCGGCATCCTGGCCGGTGGCGACCTCGCGCGCGAGAGCGAGGTGCTCCCCAACGTCGCGCGCACCAGCGATGGCGGCGCCACGTGGGAGCTTGCGACACCCTTCCCCTTCGGCACCGTCTTCGGACTGAGCTACGTGAGCAAGTCGGGGCTGCCCGCGGTCTTCGCCGTCGCCCGCGGCGGCGTCGCCTGGTCGCCCGACGAGGGCGACACCTGGCACGAGCTGTCCGACTTCCTCGACTTCTGGGCCGTCTCGTTCGCGAGCAAGCACGCCGGATGGATGGTCGGCGGCGGGGGCCGGATCGTAAAGATCAGCTTCTGAGCGTTCGAGAGGGGAAGCTCCTGCCTCCCTGACCGAGCTGGCTCGCGAGGCGGTCGTCTCCCCCCGGCGGTCCGCTGCTACATCCAGCACGATCTCCTCCTATTGCGAGTCATGCTGGCTGGGCCTGAGCGGGCAGGAGCACCAGGAAGGCGAGCCGGAGACTCTCGTGTTTTCTTGCCACCGTGATGAGCAAAACCGGTGTGGTTCATATATCGCCCATACCGGGACAAAAGAGGCCCTGACTTGCTCCCGTCATCGGGCGGCTCCGAGCGATCGACGCCCGGTCACAGGTCGGACGTAATTGACGATCAGTGCCCGAGAGGGGTGAGCCTTCCCACCGGCCCTCGGCATTGGACGCAGTCAGGAGGCGTTCCACCCTTCTGGCAATCAAAGCACGTCGGAGTTTAGACTTCATCGCATGACTGACGAGATCATCTTCGAGGTTCAGGAATCCGCCGAGGGCGGCTACGAGGCACGCGCCCTGTCTGCTCCGATTTTCACCCAAGCTGACTCGCTGGACGACCTGCGGGACATGGTGAAAGACGCCGTGGACTGTCATTTCGAGCAGGGCGAGCGACCGCGGATGATCCGCCTCCATTTCGTGCGGGACGAAGTCATCGTTTTGTGAAGCTCCCGCGTGACCTGAGCGGAGATGACCTGGCCAAAAAGCTTGAACCCTCGGATATCAGATCACTCGTCAGACCGGAAGCCACCTGCGACTAACCCGTGCAACTCCTGAAGGAAGCCACCACGTTACTATCCCCAGGCATGATGCCCTCCGTGTAGGGACGCTGAACGGGATTCTCCGCGAGGTTGCGAATTCGCTGGGAATCAGCAAGGAGGAACTAATCAGAAGGATCTTCTGAGCTCTCGAACTTTAAGCCCCATCTCGACCGGCTCGCCTTTCATAGGTCCTCCCCGCCCGCACGCGACTACGAATTCCAGCGGGCGTTGGGCCCACTTTGACGAGAAGCGGCTGTACCACCTCATGCAGCAGGCCTACGAGCTGGGAGCGCCGCTCGAGGTCGTCGTGGGGAGCGCCCCTGGCTGGACCGATCCGTGGTCCCGGGCCCGGCTGGCGTACGTCGAAGGCGACGAAGACGGATGGCGGCTGTGGCTCATCGGCGAGCGGGGCCAGGTGATCGACCGGGCCGACGTTCAGCTGGCACGGCTGCTGGGCCCATGATGAGAGTTGACCCATGCATCGTTTCGCCTCCGCGGGCTGTCGGCCTCGCTCATCCGATCGTTCGCCTCGGTCGTGTTCAGTCACTCTCCGGCCGATTATGGTCGCCGATCGGCAGGGATCTCACACGCATCCGAACATCTTCAAGGACTACGATGCTCCCGACTCTCACGGCCTCCTCGATTTCGGCCATGTTCTGCTGTAGGATGGCGGCCTGGTCCTCCGGGCTGCGGCCCGTCCGTCGTCGGAACAGGATCACCGAGGGTTTACCACTCTTCGCAGCGCGAGAATTGTCGCGAAGTCGGTGTCGGCCGATACAAGTGCTCGGTCCTCCTTGGCGGCCCTCTCGAAAACCACTTCGTCATCGGAGGCTTCGAGATGATAGTCGCGTACGTGAGCTACATCATGGCCGAATCGCCGGAGCTCTTTGGCAAGTATGGGAGAGAGTGCATTGTCAACCAGCAGTCTCACGGAGTCACAATTGGGAGTTCGCGCTCACTTACGGCCTCGGCCGCGTATCTGAGGGCCTCGCGGATGTCCTCGGCTTCCAGATCAGGATAGGCATTCAAGATCTCTGTGGGTGTCATTCCATCGGCTACCATAGCGACGACCGTCGCCACAGGGATCCGCAATCCGCGGATACACGGAACTCCGCCCATCTGATCCGGCTTCACTGTGATTCGCTCGAAACGTGCCATGCATCCCCCTTGACGTGGAACCTAAGGTTCTTGCGCTCAGTTCAAGATAGTTTGGCCAGCCCACGCCTGACAGATGCAAACCGTTGCTATCAGATCCTGTTCCTGCCTTTGGTATCCCATCTGCCAGGAGGGTCCCCAACTCCCGTGAGGAATTCTGAGGTCTGGCGCTCCGTCAAGGGCTGCCGCATGTGGATCGACGACGTCACCGAGGACGACTACTCCGCCATTCTCGACGCGAACGGGACGGCGATCCCGCACGTGAACAGCCTGTCCCGGGATGCTCTCGATGACCTTGCCGGGCAGGCCTTCTATTTCCGCGCGGTGCGCAACGAAGAAGGGCTCATGGGAATTCTCCTCGCCCTTTCGCAGGATGCCGTTTATGGAAGTCCCAACTTCAATTGGTTCCGCGAGCGCTATACACGGTTCGTCTACATCGACCGAATCGTGGTCGCGGCCTCTGTCAGGCGCGGCGGCATCGGGCGCGCTCTCTACACGGATCTGGAGCGTCGTGCCGCCGCGTCCGCTCCTCTCCTCGCCTGTGAGGTCAACATCGATCCGCCCAATCCTGGCTCTATGGCGTTTCACGAGCGCTTCGGTTTCGCCGAGGTGGGACGCCAGTACACGGACGGAGGGATCAAGCTTGTACGCCTGATGGTCAAGAGACTTCCGGCCTCGTCTTGCCTCACGGTCTCGATCCGGCCATAGTGGGGAGACCTCCCACGATCGCTCGCACACCCACGCACTTCAGGAAGGAGGCCACACATGCATGGACCACGTTGGGTCCACGTCCTCGCCCTCGCGCTCGCCGTCGTCCTCGTAGCGGCCTGGCAGCCGGTCAGCAACGACGATGAGATCACCGTTCGGCGGATCAACGTCGTCGACGAGGCCGGCCAGGTCCGGCTCGTGATCTCGGGGGACCTGCCGGACCCGATCGCGCGCGGCCAGCAGGTCGAGCGCTCCATATCCCCCGCCGGGATCCTCTGGTTCGACGAGGACGGCAACGAGAGCGGCGGCCTGGTCACCGCTCCGACGGGCGGCGGCGGCAAGCAGCGCGGGATCATCTTCGACTTCACGCATCAGCCGACGGACGCGGTGAGCGTGGGGACGATCGAGAGCGGCGACGGCGAGGTGTGGATGGCCGGGCTGATGGTTCACGACCGTCTTCCGTACGAGCCAGGCGAGATCGGGACGTCCCAGGGCAAGCGGCGCATCCTGCTTGGGACACAGAACCAGGACGCCGGGCTGGTGATCCTGGATCCCCAGGAACGGGAGCGCATCCGGATCGGCGTCGGTCCCGACGGCACGGCGGGGATCGAGATCCTGAACGAGGAAGGCGAGATCGTGTATCGCGCTCCGGAGTGACGGCCTGAGGCCCTGGCCCGAAAGCCTCTACGACACCACTGCGGACGCCGCGAACGGCAGCACCAGCCAGGCCTGCCACTATCGCGACCGCCAGGATTCTGATCATAGGCCTCCGGAGTTGGTTGTCCGGAGTCGCCGGCGAAATCCGTCCGGCACGTGCGATCCTAGAATCGCTCGATCGCTCGGACAAGCCAGCTGCGATCGTCAGCCCGGGCTTGTCAGAATCTTCTCATACCGCCAGCTCTCGAGCGGAAACTCCCCCTCCGGAGTCTCGAGATGGCTCAACATCGTCCCCACCCGACGCCAGCCGCACTTCTCGTAGAACCTCGCCGCCCGATCGTTGCCGATCGCGCAGGAGAGCCAGGCGATCTCGACGCCGTTCTCGGCCAGCCGGGCCTCGGCATCGGCGACCAGCGCGGCCGCGACGCCGGTGCCGCGGGCCTCGGCCGCGACGAAGAGCTGGTAGAGCTCGTCGTCCTTGACCATGCAGAGCCCGACAGGCCCCCCCGGCGGACCAACGACCCGGATGCTCGGAAGGCCAGCCTGCAGCCGGTCCCGAAAGCTCTCGAGCGTGCGACGCCGCTTGAGCTCCGCCGGAAGGATCTCCGCATGCCCGTCCTGCCAGGCGTCGTACCAGAGCTTCGCCAGCTGATCGACCTCCCCCGCTTCGGCGAATCTCACCTCCATCGGGCCTCAGCGATACCGCAAGGTCGCGCGGGAGACGAGGGGCGGTGGCGGATGATCATCCAGGCTCCGATCAGTCCGGGTACTCATCCTTGCGCCACGCTCGCGGCTCGGA
This sequence comes from Gemmatimonadota bacterium, assembly GCA_050732875.1. Taxonomy (GTDB): domain Bacteria; phylum Gemmatimonadota; class Gemmatimonadetes; order JACCXV01; family JAHWKZ01; genus DASRVA01. The sequence continues at coordinate 13,374 of JBOHRQ010000025.1, forward strand.
CTCGTCGGCGCCCTTCGGCGTCCGCTCGAGCAGGAACGAGAAGTAGGGCGCGACGAATGGGTCGGGAGCCGACACCGTGTAGGTGTGATAGACGGTCCCGTTCTCGCGAGCGAATGCGATCCAGCTCGGGTTCTCGCGGAGGCCGTCCTCGAGCTTCGCACCGACCTGCTTCCCCCAGTCCTGCAGCCACTCCGGGGGAGCGTCCACCATCGCTTTGATCTCGGGGATCTCCTGCGCCCGCTCCTTGGTTACCGCGAGCCCGAAATCGAAGGGGAAGTCGGTTCCGTGGGTCGAGACGTACGGGAGCTCCCAACCCATCCGCCGCTTGTAGGCGAGCAGCCGATCGATCGGCGCGCGCGAGAAGCAGATCAGCGTCACGTCACGATGACCGAGGTGCAGAGCGGCAGCGTCGAGATGATCCGCCAGGTTCGAGCATCCGGGGCAGGCGCCGCGCTCGTAGTCCGGCCCGAACATGACGTTGTAGCCGAGCAGCTGTGAACGCCCCTCGAAGAGATCCGCGAGCGTCCTGCGGCCGGCCTCGGTCTCGAACTCGTACTCCTTCTCGACCGGGACCCAGGGCAGCTCCAGGCGCCTGCGTTTGATCTCCGCGTTGCGTTCCGCGTGCTCCGCCTCGAGCTTGGTCAGCTCGTCGCGGGCCGCCTGCCACTCCGCGCGGGTTCCGATTTTATGGTCAGTCATCGCTTTCTCCTTCCGGTTCGACAGATGAGACCGGGGCGAATCCCCCATTACACCCTCTCCATCGGGTAAGGACCGGCGGATCCGGTGATACTCATCGGACGGGTGATGGAGACCTTCGCGCCCATGCGCCCCAATCCGCCGAGGCGACAGGCTCTGCAACCAATGCCGCCGACTATCCCCGCCGCGCGACGAGCGCTTCCGGCAGCTTGGTCAGCTGGCTCTCCCAACCCTCGGTCGCCATCCGCGTCATCTTCTCGTCGATGTGCGGATCGAACGTGATCAGCATACGCACGCTCGTCCCTTCGGGGAAGAACTCGACCACCATGTTGTTCTCGTAGGGCTCCACGCCCGGGAGGAAGTCGATCATGTACAGAACCTTCAGCCGCCGGAGCGGCTCGATCTCCACGAAGGTACCGCGCGTGTCGTGCGAGATCCCCATCCCCGACTTCTTCATGAACTCGATCTCCTCGGCACCCACAGCGATCATGTCGTAGCGGAGCTCGCCGCCCACGCGCAGATCGAGCTTGTGGACGTCGATCCGGAAGCCCTCCGGGCCCCACCAGGATTCGAGACCTTCCTTCGTGGTCCAGAGATCCCAGAGGTCCTCGACCGAAGTTTTGTAGGTTCGCTCGATCTTGATCGTGGTGGCCTGGCTCGTCTTGTCCGTCATGTCTTTTTCTCCTTGGGTTGGTGTCGGCGTGCCTTCTGTTTCTCCGCGACGGCTTTCCCGAGCCGGTCGAGCCGGCGTTCCCAGAGGCGACGATAGGCGGCCAGCCACTCATCGAGGTCGCGAAAGGGCTCCGGGCGGAGCGAGTAGAGACGCTGCTGTCCGTCCGGGCGCACTTGCACGAAGCCGGCGTCCCGCAGGATGCGGAGATGGCGTGATACCCCAGACTGATGGATGTGCAGCCTGTCCACGACGTCGTTCACCGGCCGCTCACCGTCACGCAGGATCTCCACGATCCGGCGGCGGGTGGGATCGGCGAGGATCTGGAAGGCATCTACTTGCGCCATGGTGCATATACATAGCAGCGTATACTGTCGCGGTCAAGCCCCGACCGCCCCTCGCCAACACTTAGCGATACGGTGATTGCGATGCACAGGGACGAGGACGGCCGCAAGAAGCACGAGGAAATGGGGGTTCCATGGGGGCTGGGGGAAGGCGTTGGACCAGCTCGTGGAGGTTGCCAGAAGCATGTGATCCGCGGGAAGTTGATGGCTCGCCTTTTGCTTGGTGCTTAGCTTCCCAAGTCATGGACGCGACATCCCATCTCGTCGACTCCGGCCCCATGACGATCGAGCAGTTCGAGCGCCTTCCTGACGAGCCGGAACGGCTGGAACTGGTTCGCGGGCATGTGGTTCGGGAGCCGCCTGCCGGCTTCGAGCATTGCGGCATCGCGGGGCAGATCACGGTCTGTCTGGGAACGTTCGTCCGCCAGCATGCGCTCGGAAAGGTGGTCACGGGCGATCCCGGGTTCGTCCTTTTCGACGATCCGCCGACGGTTCGGGCCCCCGACGTCGCCTTCGTCGCGCGGGATCGGCTGCCGGACGACCCGCGAGGTTTCGCGCGCCTCGCCCCCGATCTGGCGGTCGAAGTCGTCTCGCCCTCCAACACGCTGTCCGGGATCCAGGACAAGGTGTTCGACTTCCTGGACGCCGGAACACGACTCGTCTGGGTCGTCGAGCCGCGCGGCCGGACCGTTACGGTCTACCGCTCGCGCGACGACATCCGGATCCTGACCGCGAGCCAGGAGATCGAGGGCGGCGATGTCCTCCCCGGCTTGCGTATCGAGGTATCGGAGTTCTTCGCCGACTGAGGAGGAGGACTTGAAGGAACAGAGCGCCGTTGTGCAGAGTCACCCGGAGATCCTTGGGGGCACACCTGTCTTTGTGGGCACACGAGTTCCCGCTCAGTCGCTATTCGACTATCTGGAGGCCGGCGAGACCCTGGACGAGTTCCTGCACCAATTCCCTTCGGTGGACCGCAGCCAGGCGGTGGCCGCCCTGCGCGTCCAAGGCTGACGGGCTCGGACGGGAGGCCATCACTCGGCCAATAACTCCACTCCCAGCTCCCGATGCCGTTCGCGATCGGCGATCAGGTCGATCCGGACGATCCGCCCGTCCCGGACCTTGAATTCGAAGGCCACGCGAGGCCGCCCGCCCAGCGCCCAAACGAGACCCGGTAGCCCGCCCACTAGACCCGGCTGAGCCGCGCGGGCGCGCTTCGAGAAGAAGTTGGCCGCGGCCGCGGCGCCCCGGACCTCGACCTCGGCACCCAGCTGGACGGCGGCCCCGTCGGCCACGACCACGACGTCGGGATCGAGGACCGCGAGGAGGGCGTCGAAGTCGCCGGCCCGCGCCGCCGCGAGGAACGCGTCGACGAGCTCCCGCTGACGGGTGCGATCGATATCGGATGCCGAGGGGCCGCCCGCCAACTGCACCCGGCGTCGGGCGCGGCTCGCCAGCTGCCTCGCCGCGGCCGGCGAGCGGCCCACGATCGACGCGATCTCGTCGAACGGCACCGCGAACATGTCGTGCAGGACGAACGCCACTCTCTCGGCGGGACCCAGCGTCTCGAGGACCACCAGTAGCGCGGGGCCGATCGAGTCGGCCAGGAGCGCTTCCTGCTCGGGGTCCGGCCCGCTGCTCACGATGGGCCCGGGCACGTGCTCCCCGAGGGACTCCTCGTGGCGCGACTTCCGGGAGCGCAACATGTCCAGGGAGACCCGCGCGACCACCGTCGTCAGCCATCCCCCCAGGTTCTCGATCTTGCTCGCGTCCGAACGGCTGAGCCGGAGCCAGGCCTCCTGGACCGCGTCCTCCGCCTCGGTCGGGGAGCCCAGCATCCGGTAGGCCACCGCCCGCAGGTGGGCGCGGTTCTCCTCGAAGCGCTCGGCCAGCCATTCGTGCCCGCTCATGTCACCTCCCATCATGGAGATGACGGACGAAGCGCGGCCGATGTGACGCGACAGATCTCAGCTCGGTTCCTCGGACACCGTCTCGTCGCCGCCGAACACCAGGACGTAGCCGTTCGGATCTGTGACCTCGAACTCCCAATCGCCGTATGGCTGCCGCCACAGCGTCATCCTGATGAACGGCTTGTCGCGAACGGACTCGTAGAGCCGGTGGACGCCGTTCATGCGGATATAGACGTTCCACACGCCGCCCGGCCGGCGGTCGTAGAGATCCGGCTTCTCGTATCCCGGTAATCCCTGGAGCATGATCTCCGCGCCGTCCCGCTGCAGGCTCGCCCAGGCGGACGGCGGCTCGGGCGGAAAGATCCCGGCGGTCCGAAACCCGAGCTCCTCGGCGTACCATCGGGCGGTCTCATCGACGTCGGCCACCAGGAACGTGGGGACCGAGGTCTTGAGCCTGATTTCGGTCGGATATTCGTCGTTCATCTGTCCTCCTCGTCACATTCCCCCGACGCCGTCCGTCATGATGGTGACGAACGGAATCCTGAATATCTACGAGGAGATCGACATGCAGGCACGGATGAAGAACCCGGTGGTGATCGTTCCGGAAGCGATGCGCGCCCTGCACGCCCTGGGGGCGGCCGCGGAGAAGGGCGGCCTGCCGACGCGGACGATAGGCCTAGTGCACCTCAGGGCGAGCCAGATCAACGGCTGCAGCGTCTGCGTCGACATGCACGCTCGCGATCTGAAGAAAGACGGGGAAACCGACGAGCGCCTGTTCGCGGTGGCGGCCTGGCGGGATGCGCCCTGGTTCACCGATGCCGAGCGCGCGGCGCTGGCGCTGACCGAGGCCGCCACCCGGCTCAGCGATCGGGCGGACCCGGTCCCCGACGAAGTCTGGAGCGAGGCCGCCCGGCACTACGATGAGCAGACGCTGGCGGCGTTGATCCTCGAGATCGCCCTCATCAACGTCTGGAACCGGCTCAACGTGACCACCCGGCAGGTGGCGGGCGAGTGGAAGTAGGACAGGACCGCGGCACTCCTTTTCAGGGCCAGAGCTCACCCCTGGCCAGCGCCTCGAGAAAAGTGGGGACGGGCCAGACATCGATGCCGTCCTCGGTCCTGAAGGGTCGCTCCCCGCGATGGACGAAGACCCGTCGTCGAAGATTCGGGAGCTCGGCGATCGCTCGCAACCCCACCAAGTGCTGGACGTTGTAGCGACGGGCGGACTTTACCTCGAGGGCGCACAGCTCCGCCCCCCGGCGCAGGAGGAAGTCGACCTCGAGGGCCCTGGATGCGGCAGGCGCCCAGTAGGCGAGATCGTCAGCCAGCTCCCGCTCGGCCATGTAGGTACGGAGGAGGGTATGGACCCAGCCTTCGAAGAGGGAGCCCGCCTCTTCGGGCGCGATGGGACCGCGGGCCTGCTTCACCGTCCGGACGACACCCGAATCCACCCAGTAGAGCTTGGGGCGTTTACGTTCGCGGACACGCAGGCGAGCCTCGTATGCCGGCAGACGTTTGACGAGGAGGGTGTCCTCCAGGATCTCCAGGTACCCCTGCACGGTGGTCCGCGCAACCCCGGCGTCCCGAGCGATTCCCGCGACGTTGATCACCTGGCCATGGAAAAGGGCGGCGATGGGCAGGAAGCGAGCGAAACCGGGCAGGTTGCGCACCAGGGCCTCGCCCTTGATCTCCTCCTGCAGATAGAGACGGACATAGGCCTGGAGAGTCTCCGCAGGTGCATCGGAGTCGAGCACCAGAGGTAGCCCTCCGATCTCGAGCGCACGCTCATGATCGAAGTCGTCACCTAGTTCCTCTGGGGTCAACGGGTACATCTCGCGCCACAGCGCCCGGCCTGCAAGAAGGTTGACTCCCGCCGCCCGGAGCTTGCGCGCGCTGGACCCCAGGAGTGCAAACCGGAGCCCCTGCCCTTCGATGAAGCGGTGGACCTCGTTCAGCAGCGTGGGGAGGCGCTGGATCTCGTCGACGACGACCCAGCTTCCCGGCCGCAGACGGCGCAGCTCGCCTGCGAAGAGTCCGGCATCGGCGAGCAGCCTCTGATACAGGGCCTCATCGAGGAGATCGAATCGGTGAGCATCGGGAAGCTGCTTCCCGATCCAGGTGCTCTTGCCGACTCCGCGGAGCCCGAACAGGAAAAAGCTGCCGGTCGGCAGGCGATACAGGCGGTCAACCGATGGCAAGGACATAACGCCGTCATTTTACATGGAAAAGTGACGGCGTGGTAGTCAACATTCCGAGGTACCCCCAAAAAGAAGGAGTTAGATTGAGCATGTCCGCCCGCTCGTCCGTCAGATCTCCAGGTTTCTCAGCTCCACCCATATCAACAGAGGAAAGGGACATGATGCGCGACCTCCTGCCTGGCTCCAGATCCCATCGGGCCATCACCTGTCTCGGCTCAATCCTTCTGGCCACTCTGGTGGGCGCGGCGGCCTGCGCATCCGCGGGCGCCGGCTCCGGCACAGCGACCACCGGTTCCGCAGCACCCCCGGCCAGCGACGCTGCCCCACGGGCCGGCCACGCATCGACCTCGGCCAGCGACACTTCCGAGGTCGCAACCAGCTCCGACCCCCGAGTCGGCCTGGCGGCCGGGCTCTACGACGCCGAAGAGGCCGCCTGGAACCTGAGCCTGGTCTCTACCACGCCGTCTCCGGAGGGCTTCGAGGGCGTCACCAACTCCGACCTCGCCTTCATCGGCGACTACGTGATCCAGGGCAACTACAACGGCTTCCAGGTCTGGGACATCTCGGATCCGAGCCAGCCGTCGCTGGTGACCGCCTACCTCTGCCCGGCGTCCCAGAGCGACGTGTCGGTGTACGAGAACCTACTGTTCGTCTCGGGCGAGGGCTTCGACGGGCGCCTGGACTGCGGGGCCCAGGGGGTCGAGGGGCCGGTGAGCCCGGAGCGCCTGCGCGGGATCCGGATCTTCGACATCAGCGACATCCGGAACCCCGAGTACATCGCCAACGTCCAGACCTGCCGCGGATCCCATACCCATTCGGTGCTGGTCGATCCCGACGACCCGGAGAACGTCTACGTCTACGTCTCGGGCTCGGCGCCCGTCCGGCCGGAGGCGGAGCTGGCCGGCTGCTCGGATGCCCTCCCCGGGGAGGATCCCAACACGGCGCTCTTCCGGATCGAGGTCATCCGCGTTCCCCTCGCCAACCCCGAGCAGGCGGCGATCGTGAGCTCGCCCCGGATCTTCGAGGATCTGGTGGAGCCGCCGGAGCACGGCCCGACACCGGCCGACATCGCCGCGATCGAAGAGGCCGAGGCCGAGGGCGCCTTCGTCATCGAGCTGGATGGCCAGTACGAGGTCCTCGACGACGACGAGGTCGTCGATCTGCTGGGCCAGATGGTCGAGGCCCGGGGCGGCAGCGGCGCGCCGACGGCCGCGGACAGCGCGGCGCTCCGCGAGGTGCTGCCCCAGTTGGTGGCACAGCTGGAGGAAGATCAGCCCCAGGACATGGGTCCCACCCAGTGCCACGACATCACGCTCTACCCGGAGATCGGCCTGGCGGGCGGCGCCTGCGAGGGGTACGGCCTCCTGCTCGACATCAGCGATCCGGCCCACCCCGAGCGCGTGGCCGCGGTAGCGGATTCCAACTTCGCCTACTGGCATTCGGCCACGTTCAACAACGACGGCACCCAGATCCTGTTCACCGACGAGTGGGGCGGCGGCAACCTGCCCAAGTGCCGGGCGACGGACCCCGTGGAGTGGGGCGCGGACGCGATCTTCACCGTCGAAGGCCGGGAGATGGATTTCCTGAGCTACTACAAGCTGCCGGCGCCCCAGACGCCGGAGGAGAACTGCGTCGCCCACAACGGCTCGCTGATCCCGATCCCCGGCCGCGACGTGATGGTGCAGTCGTGGTATCAGGGCGGGGTCTCGGTCTTCGACTGGACCGATCCCGCCCATCCCGTGGAGATCGCGTTCTTCGATCGCGGTCCCGTCGACTCGACGGAGATGGCGGACGGCGGGACGTGGTCCGCCTACTGGTACAACGGCGTCATCGTGAGCTCGGAGATCGCCCGCGGGCTGGACGTCCTCGAGCTCGAGCCGGGCGAGCACGTCTCGCAGAACGAGATCGACGCGGCGAAGACGGTCCGGTTCGACTACTTCAACGCGCAGGGCCAGCAGCCGTTCGTCTGGCCGGCAAGCTTCGCCCTGGCCAAGGCCTATGTGGATCAGCTCGAGCGTTCGGGCGGGCTATCGGCCGATCGGATCGCGTCGATCCGACAGGCGCTCGCGGACGCCGAGAGCGCCACGGGCGCGGGGCGGCAGGAGGCGCTGAGCGCGCTGGCGGCCGAGCTGGACGGCGAGGCGGGGGGGTCCTCCGACGGCGAGAAGGTGCGGACGCTGGCGGAGACCGTGCGGGACCTGGCGGAGGGTGCGGAGGGATAGAAGCCGCCTCCGCCGGGTGGCGCTCGCCGCTGGGCCGGCCCTGATCCTGCCTTAACCCGGCCGTAACCGGTTTCCTGTATACTTCCGCGATGAATCCTGACGGTCAGGTGACGCTCAGGACGGGGGCGATCGACCCCCTGCCGCTCGCGGAAGAAAGGGACCGGCCATGATCCGGACGGTCGCTACGCTCTTCATCGTCACTTTGCTCCTCTTGCCCGTGCCCGCGCCCGGACAAACGGGCCCCCGCATCCTCCCCAACGATAACCGCGAGCCGGCTGGACAACTCGAGGACGGTGTCCTCACCCTCCGTCTCGAGGCCCGCCGGGGCATGTGGCACCCCCACGGGTTCGATCGCGACGGGATCCCGATCGGGGCGTTCGCGGAAGAGGGCGGGCCGCTCGAGATCCCGGGGCCGCTCGTCCGCGTGCCGGTGGGGACGGAGGTCCGGTCGAGCGTGCGGAACACGCTGGACAAGGCGCTCGCCGTCTTCGGGCTGGGCGCCGAGCGCGGCTTCTCCGGCGACAGCGTGCTGATCGAGCCGGACGCGGTGGCCGAGTTCCGCTTCGTCGCGGACCAGCCGGGCACCTACTACTACCTGGGGAGAACCGAGCTCCCCGGCGTTCCCGACCCCGAGCTGATCGGGAGCCTCCACGGCGCGATCGTCGTCGACCCGCCCGGCCACCGGGTCCGCCCGGGCGACCGCGTGTTCGTCATCTCGTCGTGGTTCACCTTCGACACCACCAACTTCAGCGACCTCTCGAGCGACGCTGTGATCACGGCGAACGGCCTCGCCTGGCCCTACACCGAGGTCGTGGAGACGACCCAGGGAGACAGCCTGGAGTGGCGGTGGATCAACATGACATCGCTCAATCATCCCATGCATCTCCACGGCTTCCACTTTCGTGTGGACGCCAGGGGCGACGGCGTGCGCGATTCCCTCTACGCACCCGAGCGGCGCCAGCTCGCCGTGACCGAGCATGTGGGTCCGGGTCACACCGCGACGACCGTCTGGTCGCCGGACCGCTCCGGGAACTGGATCTTCCATTGCCACATGCTTAGTCACATGTCGACGATCGAGATCGTCAACTCGCCCCTTTCCGAGCGAAGCGCGGTCCACGGCCACGACGCGCAACAGATGATGGGGATGCTGGTGGTCGGGATCCGGGTTCGACCCTCCGGCGTTGCGGCGGCGCCAGCCGTCGAGGCGCGTCCCCTTCGGCTCCTGATCCGCTCCCGTCCGGGCGTCTACGGCGAGAACCCGGGCTATGGCTACGTCCTGGACGGCTCCCCCGAGGAGCAGGATCCTGACGCGCTGCCGGTGCCCGGCCCCACACTGGTCCTCGAGAAGGGCCAGCCGGTGGCGGTCACGCTCGTCAACCACTCCCACGAGCCGGCCGCGGTCCACTGGCACGGGATCGAGCTCGAGAGCTATCCGGACGGCGTCCCTGGCTGGAGCGGGGACGGCGAGCGCGCCCTCTCCGCGATCGCACCGGATGACTCGCTCACCGTGCGGTTCACGCCACCCCGGGCGGGGACCTTCATGTACCACTCCCACTTCAACGAGATGCAGCAGACGGCCTCGGGGCTCTACGGTCCGATCGTGGTGCTCGAGCCCGGCGAGACGTTCGATCCGGAGATGGACCGGGTGCTGGTCTTCAGCGACGGCGGGCCGTGGTCCAGCTTCATCGACCCGTCGGCCCTTCCGCCAACCCTTCTCAACGGTCGTGTCGATCCGGAGCCGCTCGAGTTCCGGGCCGGTACGACCTACCGCCTGCGGCTGATCAACATCCTTACCGAGACCGGCGTCGGTGTGGAGCTTCAGAAGGGAGAGGAGCCGGTCGAGTGGCGGGCGATCGCCAAGGACGGCGCCGATCTGCCCCCGGCGCTGGCGACCGTCCGCCCCGCCCGACTGAGCTTCATGCCCGGCGAGATCCACGATTTCGAGTTCACGCCCGACGCGGCAGGCGAGCTCGTGCTCGGCTTCGGTAAGGGTGAGCCGGAGACCTTCACGCGGGTGCCGGTACGGGTGCAATAGGCTGTCGCTTCGGCGGCTTGGGGCGGCGCGGTCCTCGCGATGGCGCGCGAAGCCGCGCCGCCCTGGCCCCCGAGCTCCTCAGCTCTCTCTCGAGGCGGCCGGCTCCCAGCCTTCCACATACATCAGCGATCCCGGCGTCGTCAGCGTCTCGCCGGTCTCGAGCAGGGTCTTCAGCCCCGAGAGGACCATCGGCCAGCCGCCGTAGAGCTCGTTGTTGGCGCCCTCGCGAAGCTGGTCGTGGGTGACGGTCAGGCAGCACGAATCCCGGATCTGCTCGATCTCCCAGGTCACGCGCGAGGTGGGCTCGCTCTTCACGTCGTCGCTCCAGAGGGCATTGAAGCTCTGGACCAGCCGGCGCGGCGGATCGACCTCGAGGTTCTCGCCCTCGACGATCGGCTGGCCGAGCTGCTTGGGGATCCCCTCGTAGCTTGAGCCGGGCGTCCAGTCCGAGTGGACGCCGACACCGAACGTGTACCTGGCCCGCATTTCGGGGTCGGTGATCGCCTCCCAGAGCCGCTCCGGGGTCGTCTTGATGTAGATCTCGAAGATCTTCTCCATGGTTCTCTCCAGTCCGTGTTTGAGGCCGCTCAAGGTCGCGGCCCAGGGTTCCGCGTACTTGCTCACCCACCGGTCGTGGACGAGCCGGATCGGGACGGGGTTCAGGAAGTGGAGCTTCTCGCGCCCGCGCCTTCGCGTGACGACGAGACCCGCCTCCTCGAGCACCTTCAGGTGCTTCATGACGCCGAAGCGGGTCATGGGCAGCCGGGTCTGGAGCCGGGTCAGGTTCTGGCCGTCCTCCCGGAAGAGCTCGTCCAGCAGGCTCCGCCGGGTCGGGTCCGCGAGCGCCTTGAAGACCTCGTCCATGGCCGGCATTATACGTGACCGTTTGGTCACCTGTCAAGACGACCTTGATGCCTCGCGAGGTCTGGAAGATTCACGGTAAGAACCGCACGCGACCTCGAGTACCTCCAACGGGCCGCGCTCGCTTCGGTTTGAACTACCGTGCCATCCGCTCGATTCCCGGAACACCGTCGAAAGCCGCGTCGAAGCTCATGATCCGGCGGACTTCGCGCCGTTCCATCATGGCCACGTGGAGGGCGTCCCGCGCCGAGAGATCCGGCATGCCGTCCAGCGCCTTCTTGGCCCGCTCGACGTCTTCGCGCTCGACCGCGAAGATCTCGTCGGTGACCCCGAGCAGCGCGTCGAACGCGGGCTGGATGGCGTCGCGGCGCTGAATGGCGATGTAACGATGCAGGATCTCCTGCAGCACCTCGGCGCTGCTCACCAGACGCTCGCCCGAGGCGATGGCCGCTTCGAGCAGGCGCTGGGCATCGGCCTTGTGCGGATGGGGCGCCCCCACCAGGTACATGGGGACGTTGGAATCGATGAAGATCACCGGCAGGTCGGTCAGGGCGTGTCGCCGAGGTAGCCGCGCTCGATCTCCTGCAGCATCTGCTCGATGTCCGCCGTCGGGAACTCGTGGGCGACCGCCGACCGGACGACCTCGAGCTTCCGCCCCGCCTCGACCGTGGGCTCGGACCTCCGCGCTCGACGCAGCGCCTGACGGACCCACTCGGAGACGTTCAGACGCTGCCGCCGGGCGAAGCGCTGGATCTCCCCATACTCCTCGTCGTCCAGGATGACCTGAAGCCGCTTACTCATGCCATGAGTATGATATACTCATGGTCTTGCGTCAAGGATGTGGCCCACGAAATATGGGCCCGCTCGAAGCATTCCTGGCGGGCCCGTCCCTACCGGGTCCTCGCGGCACCCTGGTGGAGGGTCAAATAGCCCGGGGGCGCACCTGACCCTCTTCATTGTCACACCTCTCTCCTATGCTCGATCGAGAGCGCCACACGAACCCGCGCTCTGAGGCAGGGGTTCGCTCCGCGCAGCAGGCCGGCGGGGGCGCGCCCCGGGTCCAGTCGACAAGGAGGGATAATCGTGAAGAAGAAGAATTCGTTGCTCCTGTTGTGCCTGCTCTGGCTTCTCCCGGCCTGCAGTGGCGGCGGCGGTGGTCCCAGCGCCCCCGAAACGCCGCCCAGCCCGCAGCTCAACAGCGTCAGCCCGAACCCGGTCCGCGCGGGCGAGGCCCTCATCCTCAGCGGCCAGAATCTTCTCGCCTTTCGAGGCATGAACCTGGCGCAGGTGCAGGCCATCGAAGTTCTCCTCGATGGCCGCGTGATCTCACCGATCTCGACGTCCGATACGGAGGTCCAGATCCGCCTCCCTCTGGAGACGACTCCTGGAAATCACACCGTGGCGATCCGCGCAGGTGGCAGAACGAGCAACTCTCTTCCGTTCGGTTCCGAGATCTTCACCGCAACGGGGACCTACGTCGCCCAGGGGCCTGTCTCTTTGAACTCCTGTCTGGACTTCGGACTCGGCGATCCGGTCGGCACGGTTCAGACTTTCGAGATCGTGATCTCGGACGACCGCCCCAACGCGACCGGCAGAATCGGGGCGATTCCGCTCAGCGGGACCCTGTCGGCCAGCGGTTCCTTCAACATGTCTCGGACCGAGGAGGGCATCACTTCGCGCGTTGAAGGCAACCTCCTGGCTGTGGAGCAGGACGCGGGTTTCAGTGGACGGGTCGCGTTGGAGAGCAACGACGTCATCATCTGCAGTATCATCACCCAGGTCACGGGGCTCAGGATCACGACCACGCCTACCGCGAAGGCGCCCTCGGCAGGCCTGACTGGCGATCCGCTCCACAAGCTTGAAGAGATCCGCCGGCTCATGCAGACAAAGTGACATCCGCAGGACCATTCCCCGGGTTGCGAAGGAGGTAGTCTCGATGGCGCACGAGCTAGAGATCCGAAACGGCGAGGCCTCGATGATGTACGTCGGCGACGTACCCTGGCACGGCCTCGGCACCAGGCTCGACGGCCCGGCCACGGCAGCCCAGGCGATCCGCGTGGCCCGGCTCGACTACAGGGTCGAGAAGCGGCCCCTCTACGCGATGACGCCGAGCGGACCCGTTCGCGTCCCCGGCCGGTTCGCGATCGCGCGGCGGGATCGGGGGAAGCCGGATGGCCCCATCTTCGGCATCGTCGGACAGGGCTATCGGCCGCTCCAGAACGTCGAGGCGTTCGGGTTCTTCGACGGGATCGTCGGCCCCGGCCGGGCCATCTACCACACGGCCGGCGCGCTGGGCCAGGGCGAGCGGATCTGGATCCTGGCCAGGCTCCCGGGCGAAATCCGGGTGATCGGCGACGACGTCGCGGAGAAGTACCTCCTTCTCTCGAACAGCCACGACGGATCATCCAGCGTGCAGATCAAGTTCACGCCGGTGCGCGTCGTCTGTCAGAACACGCTCACGATGGCGATCCAGCAGGGGCCGGCCGTGCGTGTCCTTCACCGCAAGAGTCTCCAGCGTGACCTCGACCGCGCGCAGGAGGCGCTCGGGATCATCCAGAAGCGCTTCGACGGCATCGCGGAGGAGTTCCAGGCGCTGGCCCGGATCAGCGTCGGCGAGAACCGGCTCGAGGAATACCTCGCGCGCGTCTTTCCCGAGCCCGGCGATCCGTCCGACGTGTCCCGCATGATGCGGGTCCGCCGCGATCGCCTGTGGAGCCGCTACTTCTTCGAGGACGGGCAGTCCCTCCCCGAGGCGCGCGGGACCCTCTGGGCGGCTTACAACGGCGTGACCGAGTACGTCGACCACCGGGTTCTCAACGGACGGAACGGGCAGCCGCTCGCGGGCGACCGGCGGCTCAAGTCGATCTGGTTCGGCGAGGGCTACTTCGTGAAAGCGCGGGCGTATCGCGAGGCGGTGGGGCTGGCGGAGGCGTGGCGGAACTGAGGGGCGACCTCGGCCGGATCTGTGGCTGGATTCTTGCCAATTCAGTGTAATGTGTCGCGGGGGTGCGGCGGCGGGCCGTCAGCCCGAGTATCTGTGGTCCTGGCTGGGTCATTGCTCTTGGGGAGGCGAATCCTACTTTTGTCAACACAGGAGACCCTCAGATCCCCCGAGGTGGGCATGAAGTCCTACGTTTTCCCTGTCATCATCGAACCGGACGGCGATGCCTGGCGAGCCTACGTCCCCGAGCTGGAATCACAGGGGGCCTCCACGTGGGGTCACACGGAGGAAGAGGCCCTCCGCAATATCCAGGAAGTCATGCAGATGATCGTCGAGGAGTTCTTGGAGGAAGGCCGGCCGCTTCCGAAGTCTGTAACCGTGAAGGACGAGCCCGCCATTGCCGTCAACGTCCGATGACGGCGTAGACTACTCCAAGCTCCGCTCGCTCACGGCGCGCCGGATCCCCCGTGCTCTCGAAGCAGATGGGTTCGTGCTAAGTCGGCAGAAAGGAAGCCACCGGCGTTATGTTCACACCGACGAACGACGGGTGACCCTTTCGTTCCATCGTTCGTCTCAGACCTTCCCACCTGCAACGCTGAAAAGCATCATCGAAATTCAAGCTTGCTGGAAAAGAGCGGACCTCGAACGCCTCGGGCTCATTTCGCGTCAAGCCGGTAAGAGCCCGTAATGAAGGTGCAAACCTCCGTCGAATGCTTGTCGTTCATTCCATGGGCCCGGTCAGCGAGCAGTTGGATGTTCAAGAAAGGAGTAGCCGCCATGAGAACTCTCGGTGCTGTTCTCCTGACCCTGACGATGGGCGGGACCGTGTTCGCCCAGGAAGACCAGCAGCCCCGTCTGTACGTCACCGACAGCGGGTCCTGGGAAGTCCGTGGTGGCTTTGGGGGCGGGGATGGCGATTTCGGCGGGGGTATCGCTGGAGGAGCCAGGCCCCAGACGGCCGAGATAATCAAGACCTTCGGGGAGAGGTGCCCCGAAGCCATCATTACGATGAACGAGGACGCGGCCGATTACATCGTCCTGCTCGATCATGAAGGCGGAAAGGACATCTTTCGTCGCGACAACAAGTTCGCGCTCTTCAACGAGGCGGGAGATGTCATCGGTAGCGGGTCGACGCGGGCGCTCGGGAACGCCGTCAAGGATGCCTGCCAGTTCCTCTTCGACGACTGGCGTTCTAGGGCCCCTGCGCAGCAAGCGGCCGAGGATCCATCCGCCGCTGAAGGGACCTGACGTCAGCGGATCCTCGCTGGCCGCCCCCAACGGTCACACAGCGGCCGGGATGACATCCAGGTCGGTGTGATGGCCCGCCGCGCGCACGAGGCCCTTGTCGGCCGAGAGAAGCTCGGCCCCTAGCCCTTCTGCCAGAGCCACGTACATGGCGTCGTATGCCGTGAAGTTGTCCCGCAGCGCGAGAGCTCGTGTCATGAGACCCGCATGCCCGTGGCGCGCCAGGGGGAGATCGAGATAGGCATCCAGGGCGAGACTCGCCCGAGCTTCCATCAGGAGCCCGGTCCTCAAAGCGCGCCTCAAAGCGGAAACCACCTCCACATCGCAGAGGGCCGGTGCATGAAGGTCCACCTCCGGCGACTCGATCACCCACTCGACCAGCCCCGCGCGGCTCGTGCGCAGGAGGTATTCGACGAACGCCGAGGCGTCCGCGACGACGGGTCTCAGCGCTGACGGCGTTCCCGTCGCTCCATGCGGATGAGGTCCGCCGCCGGACGTCCCAGGTTCACGGGTGGATGACCGTGGATGCGCTCGAACACTTCCTCAGCCGGCGGTCGCGCGACCTCCCGCTCGAGGATT
>JBOHRQ010000026.1:0-28940 GCA_050732875.1 Gemmatimonadota bacterium
TGTCGGCGATGGCGAGGATCCGCGCACCGGCGGGGATGCTCTCCCCGGTCAGGGCATCGGGATACCCGGAGCCGTCGAACCTTTCGTGATGGGCCTGGACCATCCGGACCACGCTCTCCCCGAGACCTAGGCCTTCGAGGATCGCCTTCCCCACCTCGGCGTGCCGCTCCACCTCGTGACGCTCGCTCTCGGTGAGGGGTCCCGCCTTGAGCAACACGGCGGCCCGCACTCCGACCTTGCCCACGTCATGGAGAAGCGCGGCGGTCCGCAGGGTTTCCCGCTCCCGCGCGGGAAGACCGATCTCGGCGGCCAGTCGAAGCGCGAACTCGGCGATCCGCAGCGAGTGCCCGGCGGGCTCGTGCTCGAGCCGATCGAGCTGGGACACTAGCCGGTGGAGCATGTCGGTGGTGGGCTCTTCGTGTGGGCGCTCCCCGCTGGGGATCGCCCCGCTCCGGCGCATGAGCCGGGCGGCCTCCTGCGCCAGCCCGTCGAGAACGCGCAGGTGCTCCCCGTTCAGCATCCAGGGGCTGCGCTCGCGCATCGCCACCAGGGCGCCGGCCACCTCCCCCGTCTCGTCCCGGACGGCCACCGCGGCCACGCTGTGGACGCCGGTCGGGAGCCCCACACCCTGGCCCTGGGCATCGGGAAACTTGAGCGACGCCCCGGTATCGATCACGCGGCGCGCCACCGTCCGGGCCAGGTCCGACCTCTGGTCGTCCCGCGACAGGCCGGTCCCGAGCTCGAGCAGGTGCGGACCGCCGGGCTGTCCGGCATAGAGACCGGTGCGGTCGGCCGAAACCGCCATGCGCGCCGACTTCAGGAACACATCGTAGCCCTGCCGGTCGTCCAGATAAGCATCGACCGCGTAGCGGATCCGGTGGATGGCGAGGACGTTCCGGATCTCCTCGTTCTCGCGCAGGAGACGCCGGCGCTCGAGGGCGTGGGTCACGATCGTTGGCAGCCGCCCCATCTCGAACGGCTTTTTGAGGCAGTCGTAGATCCCTTCGCTGGTCGCTCGGGGCTCACGGCCGATCGGCCGGTGGCTGGTGGTCAGGATGATCGCGGTCGCGGGATCGACCCGGCGGGCCTCAGCGACGGGATCGTTGGCCGGCGTCTCCCGCAGACGGGCGTCGCAGATCAGGATGTCGACGGGTTCCCGCCCGAGCAGACTCACCGCTTCGACCGGGTCGTCCAGGGCGATGCACTCGACATCGTGCGGCTCGAGGAGCGTTCGGACGAGCGCCAGGATCGAGCGCTCGTCGTCGACGACGAGAATCCTCGCTGCGCGGCCTGTTCCATCGGGAGGGCCGCCGTGGGGTCGCGGACCGTTGTGCATAGCCTGGCGCCGCTACGATATAGCAACAATCGGGCCGGAGACCGGAGCGATGGAGTGACCTCCAGGGGGGGCAGATCGCCAGAGCGGGAGCGGAGATGGAGACGCGGAAGGACGGCCTAGAACGCCGCCCGGACCGCCCACAGGTCCGGAAACGCAGGAACGAACAGGGTCCGCTTTAGAAACGGGACCCCGCTGGAGCCGCCGGTTCCGCGGCGGATGCCGATCGTCCGCTCGACCATCTTCACGTGCCGGTAGCGCCACTCCTGGATCCCCTCGTCGAGGTCCAGAAACCGCTCGCAGAGCTGGGCCGACTCGGGGTCTTCGCGGTAGACGGTCACGAGCGCTCGCTCGACCGCCTCCGAGGCCAGGACGGGCGCGGTCACGTCCCGCTCCAGCGCGGTCGCGGGAATCGGATGGCCGCGTCGGGCGAGGTGGGCCAGAAGCGCGTCCCAGATCGTGGGGGAGCCCAGCCGGGCCTCGAGCCGGCCTCTCTCTTCAGGCGGGAAGTCTTCCAGGACGCCCGGGGTCTTGATGCCGAGGGCGAACTCGAGCTCCCGGAACTGCGCGGACTGGGAGCCACTCGCCGTCTCCAGCCGGTCGCGAAAGCTGAGAAAGTCGAGCGGTGTCATCGTCTCGAGGACGTCGGTCTGGGCGACCGCGATCTTCAGCACGGTCAGGATCCGCTTCAGCGTCTGGAGCGCCTCGAGGGCGCGGTCCTCGTCCAGGAGATCCAGGAGATGATCCAGCTCGTGGAGCATCTCTTTGAACCAGAGCTCGTAGACCTGGTGGATGATGATGAAGAGGATCTCGTCGTGCTCGTCGCTCTCGGGCCGCTGGAGCGACAGCAGCTCGTTCAGCCGCAGGTAGCTCCTGTAGGTGACGGTCACCCGGTCAGCAGCCGCGGACGAGCTCGTTGTAGCTCTTCAGGTGTCGGATCGCGGACGCCCGATCGCCGGCCTGGTCGTAGAGGCGCGCCAGGTTGTAGTAGGCATCGGCCATCTCGGGGTCGACCGCGATGGCCCTCCGGTAAGCGTGGATGGCTTCGTCGAGCTGGCCGAGGTCTTCCAGCACGACCCCGAGGTTGTACGTGGCGGTGGGATGATCCGGGTTCGTCTCGAGCGCCCGCTCGTACTGCCGTCTCGCCTCCGGAAGCTGCCCGTCCTCGTGATGGAGGCGGCCGAGATTGATCCGGGCGTCGACGTGATCGGGGGCCAGCTCGAGCGCGCGGCGGTAGAGCTCGCGGGCCATACCGGGCGAGGTGGGCTCGAGGCTGCAGCCGAGCTCGAACCACTCGTCCGCGTCGCGCCCCTCCTGCGGGAAGCCGACTCCGCCCAGCGGGATGGGATCCGCCAGGTCGGAGTGACGTTCGAAGTCGAGCAGGGTCTGTCCCGAGGAAGGCTGCCAGCGGGCGCGCGCGTCGTCGACGACGATATCGCCGTCCTGGGCCAGAATTCGGAGGGACGTCAGGGGATGGTCGTCCGAAACCCGGTCCTTGAGGGCCCTCAGCGTCGCGTTGACGCGCCGGCGCGAAACATCCGATCGCTCGAGCTCGAGCGCCGTTCGCATGACCAGCAGGTCGCGGAACGTGAACCGCAGCTCGTTGCCATCGCCGCGGTCCGGTTCGACGATCCCGGCCCGCACGAAGCCCTGCACCCGGCCGGGCGCGACATCGAGAATACGCGCCGTTTCACGCGTCGTGTAAGTGATCATCGCAGAAACCTTGGCCCCCCGGCCCCGGGGGCGGGGCTTATGCCTGACCCGCCTTTCGGGACCCCGTGGATTTCTTGCGCGTCGTCTTCTTGGCCGGCTTGCGGGCTTCCTTGCTCTTCTCGGCTTCCTTGCCCTTCTCGGCCGCCAGGCTCTTCTTGAGCGCCTCCATGAGGTCGATCACCTTGCCGTCCGTCTCGGGCGGCGCTGCGGCGGTGATCTCCTCCCCCTGGATCTTGCGCTCGATCTGCTCCAGGACCCGTTTGTAGACCTCGTCCTCGAACTGCTCGGGACGGTACTCGTCGGTGGCCCCCTGCTCGATGAGCTGGACCGCCAGCTTCATCTCGTCCTTCTTGACCTTTCCGTCACCGATGGGGACTTCCTCGAACGGCTTGACCTCGTCCGCGTAGCGGAGCTGCTCCATGAGGAGCCCCTCCTCCAGTGGGCGGATCAGCACCACGTACTGCTTTCCCCGGGCCGCGTAGCTCCCCAGGGCCGCCCGGCCCGTCTCGCGGAGCGCTGCGCTCAGCAGGCGGTACGCACGCTCACCGCCCTTGTCCGGGCCCAGGTAGTAGGCCCGGTCCAGGAAGAGACGCTCCACCTGTTCCAGCGGAACAAACTCGACGATCTCGACCGCTTCGGTGGCCTGGGCGTCGAGCTTCTTGAGCTCGTCGGGTGTGAAGAGGACATACTGGTCGCGGGCGAACTCGTAGCCTTTGACGAGCTCGTCGCGCTCCACGATGCGCTCGTCCTTGGGGCACCAGAAGCGCTGCTGCACCCGGGTGCCGCATTCCTCGTGGATCCAGTTGAACGATATGTTGCGGGAGCTCTCGCTCGTCGAGTAGAGCTTGACGGGCACATTCACGAGCCCGAATGAGATCGTCGCCGAGCCCATCGCGCGCGCGGCCATAGATCCTCCTTCTGCCTGGTCCGTCGCCGGCGTTTCGCCAGTGGGTTCACCCGCCATGACGGGAAGGGGCACCGCAATATATGCTCTTCCCGTGGCCGAAGGCGATCCCCTCCGCCGATACCGGGATAAGCGTTCCCCGGCCGGGACCCCCGAGCCCGGCGTGGCCGCGGAGGCGTCGGCCCCCGGGTCCGACGCTGTCGGCGGGGTGTTCGTGATCCACCAGCACGCCGCGACGCGCCTGCATTACGACCTCCGCCTGGAGCTGAACGGCGTCCTCTTGTCCTGGGCCGTTCCCAAGGGCCCCGCGCTCGATCCGGCCGAGAAGCGGCTCGCCGTCCACGTGGAGGACCACCCGCTCGAGTACGCCGAGTTCGAGGGCGTCATCCCGGAAGGCAACTACGGGGCCGGCGCCATGATCATGTGGGATCGGGGGAGCTGGCAGCCGCTGGAGGATCCGGTCCTGGGCCTCGAGAAGGGCAAGCTCCTGTTCGAGCTTCGGGGCCACAAGCTGCGCGGGGTCTGGACGCTCGTCCGCATCGCGAAGAGCGAGAAGGACGAGTGGCTCATGATCCGCGAGCGTCGATATGTCGACGGCCAGCCGGGCGCCCTCGAGGACCTCCCTCCGCAGTCGGTCCTCTCGGGCCTCACCGTCGAGCAGCTCGCCGAGGGCGACGATCCCGGCGCCCGCCTGCTGCCCGAGATCGAAGAGGCCGGGGCTCCACGGCGGGCGGTCCGGGTGGATCAGGTCAGGATGATGCTGGCCCGCTCCAGTCGCTCCCCCTTCTCCCGGGCCGGGTGGGTGTTCGAGCCGAAGCTGGACGGCTACCGCATGTTGCTGGCGAAGATCCGCGGGGCGGTCACCATCCGGACCCGGAACGGCAACGACGCCACCCCCGGCTTCCCGGACCTGGCGGACGCCGTCGAGGGCCTCCACTTCGAGGAGCTCATCCTGGACGGCGAGGTCGTGGTCCACAACCAGCGCGGGCTCCCGAGCTTCCAGCACCTCCAGCAGCGGGCCCTCCTCCGCCGCCGGCTGGACATCGAGCGGGCGGCCCGCCAGCTCCCCGCCACGTTCTACGCGTTCGACCTGATCGCCGCCCTCGGCCATGACCTGCGGCCGCTTCCGCTGCTGGAGAGAAAGCGCCTTCTGCGACTCCTGCTTCCCCCCATCGGGCCGCTGCGCTACGTCGACCATTTTCCCGAGCGCGGCGAGCAGCTCTTCGAGAGCGTGGTGGGGATGGGGCTCGAGGGCGTCGTCGGCAAGAAGGCCGACAGCCGCTACCGCGGCGGGCGGAGCGGCGACTGGATCAAGGTGCGGGCCGACCAGGTCGACGATTTCGTGATCGTCGGCTACACCGATCCCGGCGGAAGCCGCGCCGGCTTCGGCGCCCTCCACCTGGCCGGCTGGCGGGACGGCCGGCTCCAGTACGCGGGCCGGGTCGGATCCGGCTTCACGGGGAGCCAGCTCTCCGAGCTCAGCCAGCGCCTCGCGGCGACCGAGGGCGAGACGCCCCCTTGCGAGGGCCCGGTGCCGACCGGACGCGAGCATCACTGGGTCGAGCCCCGCGAGGTCTGCGAGGTCCGGTACCTGGAATGGACGGCCGACCGGCTGCTCCGGCAACCCGTCTTCCTGCGGATGCGGCCCGACAAGGATCCGCGCGAGTGCGAGCTGCCCGAGGACGCGTCGGGCGCTCCGGGCCTCGAGGGCGGGAGCGTCGCGGAGCCCTCCCAACCCTACGGCGCCAACGGTGTGGACGAGCCTTCCGCCGGACCGCCCCCCACCGTGAGCCTGACCAACGCCGACAAGATCTTCTGGCCGGAAGACGGCTATACCAAGAAGGACCTCTTCGAGTACTACCGGACCATCGCCCCGTGGCTTCTCCCCTATCTCCGGGACCGGCCGCTGGTCCTGACCCGCTACCCGGACGGGATCGAGGGGACGTCCTTCTACCAGAAGAACACGCCCGGCCATGTCCCGGACTGGATCCGGACGGTCGGCGTCTGGAGCGAGAGCTCGGACCGGGAGATCGAGTACGTGGTCTGCGACGACCTCTCGACCCTCCTCTATCTCGTCAACATGGCGACCATCCCGCTGCACGTCTGGGCGAGCCGGGTGACCGATCTCGACCGTCCCGACTGGTGCATCCTGGACCTGGACCCGAAGGGCGCACCATTCGAGAACGTGGTCGAGGTGGCGAGTTCCATCCACCGTCTCTGCAAGGAGATCCAGCTACCCAACCACGTCAAGACCAGCGGCTCGAGCGGGCTTCACGTCCTGGTGCCGCTGGGCGGCCAGGTGGACTACGCGATGTCGCTGACCCTGGGGGAGCTTCTGGCGCGGGTCGTGGTTGGCGAGCTATCGGAGATCGCCACCGTCGAGCGCGTGATCTCCGAGCGCGGCGGGAAGGTGTACGTCGACTTCCTGCAGAACCGTCGCGGCCAGCTCCTGGTGGCGCCCTTCAGCGTGCGCCCGATCACCGGCGCGCCGGTGTCGACCCCGCTCAACTGGCGCGAGGTCCGGAAGGGGCTCGACATCCGCCGGTTCACGATCCGCTCGGTCCCGCGCCGGATGGCCCGCATGAAGGAGGAGCCGATGGCGCCACTCCTCGGCGCCCGGCCCGACCTGCGGGGAGCGCTGGCCCGCCTGCAGGCGCGGCTCGCGGGCGGCTGAGCTCGGGCCAGGCCCGCATGTGCGACGGGGCCTCCCTTGCGGAAGACCCCGTTCGCGAGCCGACCCACGGGGGCAGGTCGGCCTGGATGTGCCTGATCTCAGCTCGTCGAATCCGGTACCGCGAACACGACCCCGCCGACCGCCACCGACTCGTTCTGATCGACCTCGAGCCGCATGACCCCGGCCGTCGGACCCAGGTTCACGGTCGCCACGCCGTTGGCGCCGGTCACCGGCGGATGGATCTCTTCGAGAAGGGCGCCCCCGTCACCGAACATCCGGAAGGTCGTCCCGTCGGCCTCGGCCTGGTCGTCGACGTCCAGGACGCTGATCACGCCGACCATCACCCCGCTGGCGCTCAAGCCGCCGAAGTCGAAGACCACGGTTCCGCCGGTGTCGCAATCGTCCACCGGATCCTGGTTGGCGTCCGCTAGATCGGGATTCTCCTGGATGACCATGAGCATGCCCAGCGGCCGGTCGTTCCGGAACGAGCCGCTCTGGCCGCCGCGTCCCACGCCCGGCCCGCCGAACGCCTGATTCGGCGTTCCCAGATCCAGGTCGTCGTCGCCGGTGCCATGGGGAACGCCGCTGTCGAACGCGATCACCGCGTCGGCGCATGATGCCCCGCGGCGCGCCAGGGTCACGGCCACGCCATGGGAGCTCGTGATCGTGTCGCCGTTACCGAACTCCTGGAAGTCGATCTCGATTTCCGTCCCCGAGAGAATGGGGTCGTTCGGATCCAGATCGAGAGGCGTCCGCCCCCCGTCGGAACATCCGTGGAGAAGGAAGAGCAGAAGTGTCAGGATCAGTATTTGGATGCGCCTCATCGTTTCCAACCCCCGTGAAAGTGGCCTGAAATCGTTGGTTGACGGTCCCCCGTACTCCCGCCAGCCCCAGGCCGTCTCATCGAGAAGGCGCAAGGCGTGCCGCAAATGGATCACCGGATTCCCAGCCTGGGGCCGGCGACTCCATCCTGCGCGTCTCTAAGAAAACACTATTCGGAAAGCTTTGTCAACGAATGAGAAGGAACTTTCCCAATTCGGGCAGACGGCTTCCGCGCGGCGTGGCAGGCCGCTTCCAGTGCTATACTGCTGCGCATGAACCCGGACGAACTGATCGCTCTGATGAAGGCTTGGGACCGCGCCATGGTCGCGAATGATCCCGATGCGATCGGGGCGTACATGGCCGACGACTGGGCGATCGTCGGCCCAGACGGCCGCGTCGGGGACAAGGCTCGGTTCCTGGAGCTCGTGCGATCCGGGGATCTGACGCACGATGTGATGGAGACCCACGAGCCGAGCATCCGCATCTATGGCGACGCCGCCGTCGTGACCGCGCGGGGAGTGTCGGGTGGGCAGTACCGGGGGGAGCCGTTCCATCTCGTGGAGCGGGTGTCCTGCGTGTTCGCCAGGCTGGACGGACGCTGGTCGTGCGTGCTGACGCACCTGTCGGAGCTCGCGCAGGACTGAGTCCGAAAGGAGGTACGATGACGATCGACTACACGCGCGCAGAACGGCTCTGGCTCCTGGCGCTCGCGGGGATCGGGCTGCTCGGGATCAACGGCGTGTTCCTGTGGACCCTCCTCGTTCGTCCCGACGCGCTGCGGGGCGCGCTCGCCAATCCCCTGGCGCTCGCGCTCGGCGTCGAGGCGATGCTCCTCGTGGCGACGCTGGCGTGGCTATTTGGGAAGTGGGGCGTGAGCCGGCTCGGATGGGGATGGTTCGTGGCGCTCTCTTTGCTCGGGAGCCTCGCGTTCGCGATCCCGGTCGCGCTCCTGTTCCCGCGCCGGGATCAGTGACCCCCGATGGAGAGCTTCAGGAACGGCGCCACCAAGCAAGCGTGTCGACGCCTCAATGGATCACGAAGAGCGCGGACCCGTTCTGAAAGGTAAGTGGTCGGGCCGGCCGGATTCGAACCGGCACCCTCAGCTCCCAAAGCACAGGCCGCCCGTGATGGGAGTCAGCGTGTGCTAGATTTGGAGCGAATGCCGACGATCGACAATCTTGCCACGTCAGTAGCCGTCGACTGCTGTCGGTACTTTCTGGCACTATCTTGTCACTGAGGGCAGCCGGCGGCGATAAAACCATGGCCGAAACAGAATTTCCTAACCGGTAGCTATCTGCACTATTCTCGTGATTCGTTAAAAGCCCCTAACAAAGCGAAGTAGCCATATGAAAGCAGCGGTCATGGAGGCGTTCGGCGAGCCCTTGAAAGTTTATCACGACTGGGCCGATCCGGAGGGCGGTCCCGACGACGTCGTCCTCGAGGTAAAGGCATGCGGCATATGCCGGTCGGACTATACGCTGTGGAACGGGGGGATGACATGGATGGGCATTGTGCCGTCGCTGCCCGCGGTCCTCGGTCACGAGTACTGCGGCGTTGTCGCGGAGCTCGGCAGCGAGGTCACCGGGTTCGCTAAAGGCGACCGCGTGGTGAGCCCGTTCTGCCACGCGTGCGGCTCCTGTGAGCTCTGCGACGCGGGGCATCAGAACGTGTGCGCGAACCTGACCCTCCCAGGGATGCATTACACAGGTGGTTTCGCGAGCCACACAAAGGTGGCAAACGCGGATGTTAATGTGGTCAAGCTGCCCGACGCGATCTCGTTCCCCGAGGCCGCCGGCATGGGGTGCCGATTCATCACCTCGTATCACGGAATCGTCGATCAGGCCGCCGTGAAGCCGGGAGAGTGGGTCGCGGTTTTCGCCTGCGGCGGCGTTGGCCTGTCTGCGGTTGACATCGCCTCGGCGCTCGGCGCCCGCGTGATCGCGGTCTCGCGGAGCCGGAAGAAGCTGACCCTGGCCGAGAAGCTTGGAGCGGAGCACACCGTCACCGCGGGCCCGGATGCCCCGGGTGAGATCGTCGAGCTCACCGGAGGAGGCGCGCACGTGTCGGTGGACGCGCTGGGCGCCTCCCAGACCGCGATCCCCGCGATCCTGAGCCTTCGGACCCGCGGCCGGCACCTGCGACTGGGCGTGTCCAACAAGAAGGACGACGGCCGGATCGGGATCCCCGTCGACATGGTGCTGTTCCGCGAGCTGAGCATCGTAGGCTCATTCGGCATGCAGGCCGCGCGCTACCCGGAGATGTTCGACTTGGTCGAGTCCGGCAAGGTGAATCCCGGGCTCCTGGTGGGGGACACGGTCGATCTGGAGGACGCGAGCGACGTGCTGGCCTCGATGAGCACCTACGAGACCCTCGCCATGCCCGTGATCACGCGACACTAGCCTCGTGAGATCAGGCGGGGTCGATCCCTCTCCACCGGCACCTCAGGCTCCCGGGGCTTGGTTACGGCGACATTGCTCGACGGAACCAACTGACGAATGTCGGGGCGGTGGGATTTGAACCCACGACCTCCAGCTCCCAAAGCTGATGCGCTACCAGGCTGCGCTACGCCCCGATCCTCTCAATAGCTGCCCTGAATGTACTCCCTCAGGTGGCGGTTCTCGTACTCCTTCTCATGGAGCTGGATCTTCACCACGTCGCCGATCGAGACCATCCCCCTGAGGCCCCGCCGCCCGATGATCGGCAGGTGTCGGACCCGGTTCTGGGTCATGACCCCCATCACGTAGTCGATCGAGTCGTCGGAGTCCCCGACGATCAGGTCCCGCGTCATGACCTCCGCGACCCGTGTCGTCGCGAGCCGGTCGCCGCCCCCGATGCAGACCCGCAGGATGTCCCGCTCGGTGATGATCCCGGCCAGTTCCCCACGTTCATCCACCACCACGAGCGAGCCGATGTTGTGCTCGACCAGCGACGCGATCGCCTCCTGGATTGTGCGATCCGGATCGATCGTGACGACCTCGGTCGAACCCTTGCCCTCGAGGATGCTGCGGACGTTCATGGCTCCCCCTTCGGTTGGCGCCTTGGGGAGATTATGAGGCCCCCGCCGCGGCGGGTCAATCGCGGGAGTCGACGGGTGGTGGGACCAGGTCCCCAACCGCCGCGGCATCCGCGAGCCATTCGGGACGGGCGGCCAGAAACGCCGCCGCCGCCCGGAAGGCCCAGGCACGGTGGCTGATGGCGTTCTTCCGCGCCAGCGAGAGCTCGGCCAGCGCCTTCCCCTCCTCGGGCACGAAGAAGACGGGGTCGTAGCCGAAGCCCCCGTCCCCCCGTGGGGCGGCCAGGATCCGGCCCCGAAGCTCGCCCTCGAACACGCGTTCCTCGCCGTCCGCCCGGACCAGGGCCACCAGCGTTCGGAAGGACGCTGATCGATCGGCCTCGGGAACGTCCCGGAGAGCATCCAGGAGCGCGCGCACGTTGTCCGCATAGGTGGCGTCGGGGCCGGCGTAGCGCGAGGAGCGCACACCCGGGGCGCTCTCCAGCCCGTCCACGAAGAGGCCCGTGTCGTCGGCGATCGCCGGCTCGCCGGTGGCGACCCGTGCCGCGCGGGCCTTCAAGAGGGCGTTGCCGGCCAGGGAGCCGGCCGTCTCGGCGACGCTCCAGTCCCGGACGAGGCGGGTCACGGCCACGACCGGCAGATCCAGCGGCCGGAAAACGTCCTCGATCTCGCGCACCTTGTCGGGGTTGCCCGTCGCCAGGACGAGCCGTCTCACAGTCCGAGCGCCGCCTTCTGGAGGGCCACCAGTTCGCGGATCCCTCTCTCCCCCAGGTCGAGCAGCGTGTCGAGCAGGTCGCGCGGGAAAGGGTCGCCCTCGGCCGTCCCCTGGATCTCGACGAAGCGGCCGCTCCCCGTCATGACCAGGTTCAGGTCGACCTGGGCCGCCGAGTCCTCGCCGTAGGCGAGATCGAGGACCGGAAAGGTGCCGACCACGCCGACCGAGGTGGCGGCCACGAACTCGCGCACCGGATCCCGGGCGGCGATCTCCTGGTGCCGATAGAGGGCGTCGTGCAGGGCCACCATGGCGCCGGTGACCGAGGCGGTGCGGGTTCCGCCGTCGGCCTGGAGAACGTCGCAGTCGAGCCACACCGTCCGCTCGCCGAGGGCCTCCATGTCCACCACGCTGCGCAGGCTCCGGCCGATCAGCCGCTGGATCTCCTGGGTCCGTCCCCCCAGCCGACCGCGGCTGGATTCCCGGATCGTCCGGGTGTGGGTGGCCCGGGGCAGCATGCGATACTCGGCGGTGACCCACCCCTTCCCCCGACCCCGCAGCCAGACCGGCACGCCGTCTTCCAGAGACGCCGTGCAGATCACTTTCGTGCGGCCGACGGAGATCAGGCACGATCCCTCGGGATAGTCGAGGACGTCCCGCTCGATCGTCGTTGGGCGCAGCTCGGCCGGCCCGCGGCCATCCACCCGCCCTTCCTCGGTCCTCAAGGACTTCGCCATGCGGGCCAAGTTACTTGCCGGCGGACCGCGGCCCACCCCGGCGCGCCCGCTTGTGGGGGCCGTTCCGCTCTCCTAGGTTGGCCGCGGATGACGGCGGCGACCCTGACACGGCCGATCAAGACCGGGCTCCTGGAGGTCCAGAACTTCACCATCCTGGTGGGGCGCACCTTCTCGGCGTTCGTCCGCCCTCCTCTGTACTGGCGGGATACGTGGGTGCAGATGGACATCCTGGGCGTCCAGTCGCTCCTGATCGTCGGCCTGACGGGAATCTTCACCGGCATGGTGCTGGCCCTGCAGTCGGCGGTCCAGCTGGCCGACTTCGGCGCCTCCCTCTTCGTGGGGCAGCTCGTCTCGGCCTCCGTCGTCCGAGAGCTGGGCCCGGTCCTGACCGCGCTCATGGTGGCGGGCCGGGTCGGCTCGGGGATCGCCGCCGAGCTCGGCTCGATGCGGGTCGGCGAGCAGATCGACGCGCTCGAGGCGATGGGGACCGATCCGATCAAGAAGCTCGTCAAGCCGCGCGTCCAGGCCGGGCTCGTGATGCTGCCCGTGCTGACCGTGATCACCGACTTCGTCGCCATCATGGGCGGACAGGTCATCGCCTGGCTCACGCTCAACCAGGGCGTCTCGACCTACTGGAGCGCGGTCTGGAACGGGATCTTCTTCAGCGACCTGTTCACCGGGCTCGCGAAGCCCCTCGTGTTCGGCTTCATCATCACCACCGTGGCCTGCTACCTGGGGCTCCGGACACGCGGCGGGACCGAGGGCGTGGGTCGCTCCACGACCCAGGCGGTCGTCGTCTCCTCGGTCCTGATTCTGGCTTCGGATTTCTTCCTCACCAAGCTGTTCATCGAGATCCTCTGACTTCCGGCCGCCGCCCTCTCCCGCCGCTGGCGCGAGCGCGTAGATTCATCGCCGATGTTCCGTAGCCGGCGCAACAAGGTTTCGAAGGGTCATCCGGACCTCGTTCCGGACCCGGAATGGCATCCGCGCGGTGCGATGGGCCGGGACCGTCCACCGGATCCCGGAAACCGGATGATCGACCTCGAGAACGTGCATCTGGCCTTCGGGGACAACGTGGTGCTCGACGGAGTATGGCTCGAGGTCGACCGTGGTGAGACGCTGGTGGTGATGGGCGGCTCCGGCCAGGGCAAGAGCACCATCCTCAAGATCATCCTGGGTCTTCTCGAGCCCAACGACGGACGTGTGTTCGTGCACGGCGTCGACGTGACCCGGGCCAACCAGGAGGTCCTGGACGAGGTGCGGCGGGACATCGGCATGGTCTTTCAGGGAGGGGCGCTCTTCGACTCCCTCACCGTCGGCGAGAACCTGGCCTTCCGCCTTCGCGACGAGGGTGACCGCGACGACGCCGAGATCGACCGGCTCGTCGCCGAGAAGCTCTCCTTCGTGGATCTCGAGCCCGACGTGGTCAACAAGATGCCGGCCGAGCTCTCGGGCGGGATGAAGAAGCGGGTCGCGCTAGGGCGTGCCATCATGGGAAGCCCGAAGATCGTGCTCTACGACGAGCCCACCACCGGCCTCGACCCGATCACATCGGAGACCATCAACGGGCTCATCACCAAGCTGCGGGATCGGGAGAACGTTGCCAGCATTGTCGTGACCCACGACATCGGCTCGGCGCTCGCCGTGGGAACCCGCTTCGCCATGCTGAAGGACGGCGACATCATCTTCGAGGGCGACGGCAAGGCGGTCCTCGAGACCGACGACGCGTACATGAGAGAGTTCATCGACGCTCGCATGGCCCCGACATGAGGCGCTCCGAGTTCATTACCTGGTCGGAGCTCAAGGTCGGCATCCTGGTGGCCGTCGGGCTGGGGCTGTTCGTGGTCGCGCTGTTCACTCTCGGTGGGCGGCTCGGCATCTTCTCCCCCAGGTATACGCTCTACACTCTCATGCCCACCGTCTCGGGGCTGTCGTCCGGCGCTCCCGTGCGGCTGGCCGGCGTTGGCGTCGGCTCGGTGAGCGCAGTCCGGTTCATCGACGCCGCCTCCCGGGACAGCCTCGATCAACGCATGTTGAACGCCTACGGGGACTCCCTTGGCGACCGCGCGATCATCGTGGCGTTCGACGTCAATCAGGACGTGCGGGACAAGGTCACCCGGTCGTCACGCGTAAAGATCGGCACCGTCGGACTCCTTGGCGACAAGTACCTCGATCTGGCGGTGGGCGACCCGCGCGAGCCCATCCTCGAGGAGGGCGACATCGTCCTCGACGAGCAGCCGATCGACTACGAGGGGCTGATCGCCCGCGCGGCGGAAGGCGTCGAGGAGCTGGTCAGCTCGCTGGAGGGGAGCCGTCAGATCATCACCGCCATCAACGAGGGACAGGGGACGCTGGGCAAGCTCATCAACGACCCCGAGCTCTACAACGAGTGGCTCACGCTCTCGCAGCGCGGAACCACGCTCCTCGAGGAGATCCGGACCGGCGACGGCACGCTGGCAGCGCTCATCAACGACGAGCGCCTCTACGAGCAGCTCGTCGCCACCACCGCCGACCTGGCGGGGCTGACGACGTCCATCCGCGAGGGCGACGGCACGCTGGGCCGGCTGATCCAGGACGAGGAGCTGTACACGGAGCTCGTGACCACAGTCCGCGAGGGAAAGGCCCTCATTCAGGAGCTCAAGGGCGGCGACGGAACGATGGCCAAGCTGGTCAACGACCCCACCCTCTACGAGCGCCTGGACCGCTTCATCGTCGAGGCGCAGGGGCTGATGACCGACCTGCAGGAGAACCCGCGGAAGTACATCAACCTGGAGATCTTCTAGGTCCTCGGACAGCGGGGGATCTCGGAGAGTGCGATCTCACGCACCATCCGGTTACACGAATTCTCAGCCTTCCTGAAGAGGCCGGGCCACCCGGACTGGAACGCTGCTACAGGGTCCGATGTGGCAGGTCTGCGTCGGGGCCGAGCCGCCGTCCCCGAGCTGCCCGTTCGTCGCGATCCCCCAACAGAACAGGGCACCCTCCGGAGTGATGCCACATGTGTTGCCACTGCCTGCGGCGAGAGACTCGAAGGAATGATCCCCTATCACACGCTGCGGAGTCGGATTAAAGGTCGGTCGATCGATATCGAACTCCGTCGATCCGTTTCCCAGCTCACCCGACTCGTTGACTCCCCAGCAAAACGCCTCTCCGACCATGGTCAGGCCGCAGGTATAGAAGTCGCCCGCGCTCAGGCTGGCGAAGCGCAATTCGCCAACGACAGGTTGCGGCTGCCATGACGAAAACGGCTGCCCGTTCCCCAATTCGCCGAAGCGGCCGCTGCCCCAGCAGGATGCGGCGCCCTCTGGGGTCAGGCCACACGTGTGATTGGCCTTCGAATCCAGTGTGTCAAAAGTAAACGCGCCGTCAATGGGAATCGGGACCGTGCTGCAGGGCCAGTCCACGAAATAAGAGGTATTACATTGCTCGGTTGTGGCCAGAGTGCCCAGCTCACCCCCGCTGTTGATTCCCCAGCAGTACGTCCTCCCATCCACGGCTAGGCCACATGTTTGCGTATGACCGGGGCTTAGAAGCCGGAACCTGAGATCGGTCTGGACTGGAGTAGGATCGAGCGCGTAACCCCCGGTCCGGATCCCGCGTCCCAGCGTCACGAAGCCGTCGTCCCCCCAGCAGTAGGCCATCCCTCCCGCCGTCAATCCGCAATTGAAGTAGCTTCCTACATGGAGGGAAGCGAAGCTTACTTCGGCAACGATCTCGATGGGTTCGGGGCTCGAAGCATGACCGCCCAGCTGAAACAGGCCGCCAGCGCCCCAGCAGTACACTCCACCGGCGATGGCCTGCCCGCAGGTATGGTAGGCTCCTGCGTCGACGGAACGGAACCGGATTCCTCCCGCTACGGGAACAGGTCTCGAAGATTCCAGGAGTCCAGTTCGTCCCAGGACCTCCAGGAATTCGTTGCCACCCCAGCAGTAGACTGTGCCGTCCTCCGCAAGAGCGCAGGCGTGGCCCACTCCAACGGAAACCTGAATAAAGCGCTCGTCGACTGGCGGGAAGACACGGACGCGGGTCGTATCGGACAGATCTCCCGTCGAAGCCACAATCGTGGTCGACCCGGCGTCTACCGCAGTCACCACGCCCCTGTTCGAGACCGAGGCAATCGATGCATCCAGGCTCGTCCACTGCACGGGCGCCTCGATTTCGTGTCCATCTAACGAAAGGACGCGCACGTTCAGCCGAGAACTGTCACCTCTGCTGAGCGCGATCGAGTCCGGCAGGAGAATCACCGCGACCGGCGGCGCTGGCATCATTGGCTGACGGTCGTCCGCGCACGCCAGCACGAGCGATGTCAGCACATAGCAGGACCAATGAGCTCGGGGAAGCGTAATCACTGGCATACCCGCGAGTGTCACTTGCGGAGCTCAGGTGGCGTGCTGAGTCACCGGTGAGGAGCGCACCGGGTTGCGACGGACCCAGGCGATGCCGGCCAGGCCGACGACGACGAAGCCGATCCCGAACCACTGGGCGGCGGTCAGGCCGAGCGCGATCTCCCGGTTGACGCGCCAGAACTCGACCACGAAGCGCTCGATCCCCGCCAGCACCATGAACTCGAAGAAGAGAAAGCCGTCCGGATAGCCCTTCTTCCGCTGGCTCCAGAGGAGCAGGAAGATGGGCAAGGTCATCGCGATCTCGTAGAGCTGGGTTGGATGGACGGGCACGGTCGTAGGCGGGCTCCCTTCGGGGAAGGCGATCCCCCATGCCAGGTCCGTCGGCCGCCCGTAGTCGTCCCCCACCAGGAAGCAGCCCATCCGGCCGAGCATGTAGCCGACCGGTATCGCGACCGCGCACGAATCGACCGCCGCCCGGAGCGGGTAGCCGCGCCACTTGAGCCACAGGATCACGCACAGGATCCCGCCGATCAGCCCGCCCCAGTAGGTGAAGCCGCCGCGGGTGAAGAGCGTGCCGATAGGGTCGCCGAGGAACTCATCGCCCTGCGCCAGCGCCCAGTAGAGCTTGGAGCCCCCGATCCCGCCCACCATCGCCGCCAGCACGATGTCCTGGGCCGCCCCGCGGTCCCAGCCGCGGCGCTTCCACTCGCTGGCCACGACGAAGCCGGCGCCGATGAAGGCGAGGACCAGCATGACGCCGTAGGACGTCACGGTGAAGTCGCCGATGCGGAAGAGGATCGGATACATCGCGCGGCCAATATAACGAAAGCGGGCCCGGCTTCATGCCGGGCCCGCCGGTGTCGCTCTGGTGGAGGCGGCGGGAGTCGAACCCGCGTCCGAAGAAAGCGCAACAGAAGCCGCTACAGGCTTAGCCGGCTGAGCATTGTCCCCGGACGGCCTGCCGCCGACACGCCAGCCACCGGGTGAGCCTTCGTCCCGACCGAAGCCGGGCTCTCGTCACGCGCCAGAAGGCGCGGTGCGCGACCAGCCCGTTTTGTCGTCGATCCGTCTCCCGCCGGCGGGCGGCGGCCTGGAGGGGATCGGGCTACGTGTTTTTACGCAGCCAGCGCGAAGTTGTCGTTCGCAGCTACTAGGTTCCCAGGACCGTTTAACGTGTGGACCTGAGATGCACGACCTGCTGCTTCTGCCCCGTCCTTCCCCGTCGAAGCCGTTTCGCCCCCACGAGAGCGGAGCCTGTGTTGCTGCAATGAATATACCCGGGAATGACGGATCGTTCCATGGGTCACGCGGGGCTGCCCCGCTGCGGTGGCCCGGCGAGCTGCCACAGCAGCGCCGCCCAGCCGAGGGCGATCGGCACGATCATGATGCGGACCATGAAGCCGGCATGGACGAAGACGTGAAGAGCCGAGCCTGCCCAGCAAGCCCATAAACGAACGGGGGGCGCCGAAAGCGCCCCCCGTCGCTCGGTGCTTTTCGGGAGAAGGTCTAGTACATGTCCTCCATGCCGCCGCCACCCGGCATCGACATCTTCTTGTCCTCCTCCGGCTTCTCGGTCACGACCGCCTCGGTCGTGATGAGGAGCCCGGCGATCGAGGCCGCGTTCTGGAGCGCGGTGCGCGCAACCTTGGTCGGGTCGATGACACCCGCCTCCATGAGGTCCTCGAACTCCATGGTCTGGGCGTTGAAGCCGACGTTCTTCTTCTCGGCCTTGATCTTCTCCACGTAGATCGCGCCCTCGAGACCGGCGTTCTGGATGATCCACTTGGCCGGCTCTTCCAGCGCCTTCTTCACGATCTCGACGCCCCGCTGCTCGTCGGGGTTCTCGAGCTCGAGCTTGTCGAGCGCCTTCTGGGCGCGGAGGAAGGCCACGCCGCCGCCGGGAACGATGCCCTCCTCGACGGCCGCGCGGGTCGCGTGCAGCGCATCCTCGACGCGGGCCTTCTTCTCCTTCATCTCGGTCTCGGTCGCGGCGCCCACGTTGATGACGGCGACGCCACCGGCCAGCTTGGCCAGCCGCTCCTGCAGCTTCTCCTTGTCGTAGTCCGACGTCGTCGTCTCGACCTGCTGCTTGATGGCCTTGATCCGGCCCTGGATGTCGGCCGCCTTGCCGGCGCCGTCCACGATCGTCGTGTTGTCCTTGTCGATCACGATCCGCTTGGCCTGCCCGAGATCCTTGAGCACGACGTTCTCGAGCTTGAAGCCGACCTCCTCGGAGATCACCTGGCCACCCGTCAGGACCGAGATGTCCTGGAGCATCTGCTTGCGCCGATCACCGAAGCCGGGCGCCTTGACCCCCGCCACCTTGAGCGTGCCGCGGATCTTGTTGACGACCAGGGTCGCCAGCGCCTCGCCCTCGACGTCCTCGGCGATGATCAAGAGCGGCCGGCCCGCCTGGGCGACCTTCTCGAGGACCGGAAGCAGGTCCTTCATCGTCGAGATCTTCTTGTCGTGGATGAGGATGTACGGCTCCTCGAGCTCCGTCTCCATCTTGTCGGGATTGGTGACGAAGTACGGAGAGAGGTAACCGCGATCGAACTGCATCCCGTCCACCGTCTCGAGGTAGGTCTCGAGGCTCTTCGCCTCCTCGACCGTGATGACGCCGTCCTTCCCGACCTTCTCCATGGCGTCGGCGATCAGGTCGCCGATCTCCCGATCGTTGTTGGCCGAAATCGTTCCGACCTGGGCGATCTCCTTCTTGCCCTTGGTCGCGACCGAGAGCTTCTGGAGCTGCTCGACCACCGTCTCTACGGCCTGGTCGATCCCGCGCTTCAAGCTCATCGGGTTGAGCCCCGCGGTGACCGACTTGATGCCCTCGCGGAAGAGGGCCTGGGCGAGAACGGTCGCCGTGGTGGTGCCGTCACCGGCGATGTCGCTGGTCTTCGACGCCACCTCCTTGACCATCTGGGCGCCCATGTTCTCGACCGCGTCCTCGAGCTCGATCTCCTTCGCCACCGTGACACCGTCCTTGGTCACGGTCGGCGAGCCGAACTTCTTGTCCAGGACGACGTTCCGACCTTTGGGTCCCAACGTCACCTTGACCGCGTCGGCCAGCTTGTCGACTCCGCGCTTCAGGGACGTGCGGGCCGCCACGTCGAATTTCAGTTCCTTGGCCATGTCTCTTTCAGCCTCCTATTCGAATCGCGTTTTCGCCACGTTCAGATGGTGGCGAGGATGTCGCTCTCCTTGATGATCAGGAGCTCTTCGCCGTCGATGTTGACCTCGGTACCGGCGTACTTGCTGTAGAGAACGTGGTCGCCCTTCTTGACCTCGAGCTTGATGCGCTCCCCGTTCTCCGCGATCTTGCCGGGCCCGGCAGCCACGATAGTGCCCTCCTGGGGCTTCTCCTTGGCCGTATCGGGAATGATGATGCCGCCCTTCTTGGTCTCCTTCTCCTCGAGCGGTCGTACCACGACCCGGTCCGCCAGCGGGTTCAGTTTGGTGGCCATTGCAGCACACGCCTCCTATTTGCTGTTCAGAAGTGGTCTTGTGTAGTGGTATCTCGACGATTTGGGGGTTGGCACTCGTCGAGCTTGATTGCTAACAAGCTTACTCTCGCGACCCAGGGTTGTCAACCGCCGGGGACTTCTCCCACCCTCCTCAGACGGTACGCGGATGGAGCCGATCGTAGCCCCAGCCGATCCCCTTGAGGGTCAGATCGGGGTCCACGATCTCGATCGACCGGCAATGCGGCGCCACCAAGCGCGAGAGCCCTCCCGTCGCGATCACCCGCGGATCCGCCTTCCACTCGGTTCGGATCGCCTCGACCAGACCGTCGACCATGGCCGTCGCGCCCCGGTAGACGCCGATCTGCATGTTGGCGACGGTGGTCCGGCCGATGAAGGTCTCGGGGAAGCCGGGGGCGATCCTCGGAAGGAGCGCCGTCCGCGCGGCAAAGTGCTCGAACCCGCTCTCCAGGCCGGGGGCGATGATGCCACCCAGGAAGGCGCCCTCTGCCGACACGACGTCGAAGTTGGTCGCGGTGCCGAAATCGACGACGATCGCCGGCCCGGGATGCTCGAGGTGGGCGGCCAGCGTGTTGGCCACGCGGTCCGGCCCCACCCGTTCGGGCTCGTCGACGTCCAGGCGTATGCCGAGCTCGGGGTGATAGCCGAACTCCGCCACCGTCACGCCCAGATGGAGCCGGGCCGCGTCGGCGAAGACGCCCGTCAGGGGCGGCACGACCGAGGCGATGCAGCCCGCCTCCAGGTCCGCCTCGGCTCCGTGCAGAAGAATCCGCAGCACGACCCCCAGCTCGTCCGGCGTCCGATCCGCCTCGGAGCGGATCCGCCAGCGGCGGGCGATGCTGCCATCGTCGGAGCGGAGCCCCAGCACCGTCGACGAGTTCCCGATATCGGCCACGAGCAGCACGGGCGCCAAGATAGCCCGGCGTCAGGCCCTCTGCCGCCGGGCGCGCCGGGCCTCCCCGGCCCCCACCAGCACGACTTCGTCGGCCGTCTCGAGGACCAGCCGTCCGTCCGACGACACGCCTCCGTAGCGCCCGGCCAGGACCCGGTCGCCGGTCTCGACACGCAGATGGGCCCCGATCGGCCAGAGGTCCAGGTCCGGCCAGCGGGCGAGGCCGCGGCGGATTCCCGGCTCCCCTTCACGCAAGAGCGACAGGGCCGCGGACAGAATGGTCTCCGCCGCCGCCACGCGGCCGGGCCACGGCTTCCAGTGTGCGCGCAGGGCGGTCGCCTCCAGCTTCGGGCCGGCAGGCACCCGCTCGAGGTTGGCGCCGATCCCGATCAGGAGCCGGTCCCCCTCCCGCCGGTCGTGCTCGGCCAGCAGGCCGCACCACTTGCCGTCCTCCGCGAACCCGTCGTTCGGCCACTTGCAGCGGAGGGAAAGACCCCCCGCTCTCCGGACCGCGCCGGTGATCTCGGCCTGGACCGCCGCCAGGACGGCCGGCGGGATCCGGGCGCCCGGGTCGGGCCAGGCGATCGTGGCGTAGAGGTTCCCCGGCGGGCTGGCCCAGGTCCGGCCGTGGCGGCCGCGCCCCGCGAGCTGCTCATCGGCCAGGTGGATGACGGGGGCCGTGGGGACCTTTCGGGCCTCCTCCATGGTCGAGCCGATCCTGCCGTGGGCGACGACCTCCACGCCGAGCCTGCGGGCGAGCGCCGGAGCGTCCCAGAGCTCCGAGGTCACGTCCGTTCGATCAGGCACGACAGATCGAGGGCCGGCGCGGAGTGCGTGAGGGCGCCGACCGAGATCCAGTCCACCCCCGACTCGGCGATCTCCCGAACCGTATCGAGCGTGACGTTCCCGCTCGCTTCGAGGAGGATCCCGGGCAAGTGGGCGCGCACCCGCCGCGCGGCCTCGGCGAGCTCGGGCGGCGCCAGGTTGTCGAGGAGGATCCGGTCCGGCGGATGCGGATGGTCGAGGACGGCCCCGAGCTCCTCCAGCGAGCGGACCTCGATCTCGACCGGGAGCCCCGCCGCGTTCGCGCGGTCCACGGCGGAGAGGGCTTCGGCGAGGCCGCCCGCGGCGGCGATGTGGTTCTCCTTGACGAGAAAAGCATCGAAGAGACCCATCCGGTGGTTCGTCCCTCCGCCCGCCAGGACGGCCGCCTTCTCGAGCGAGCGCCAGCCCGGCGTCGTCTTCCGCGTGTCCACGATCCTGGCCCCGGTTCCGCCGACCGCTTCCACGTAGCGGCGGGTCAGGGTCGCGACACCTGAGAGACGCTGCAGGAAGTTGAGCGCCGTCCGCTCCGCCTCGAGGAGCCGGGCGAACGATCCCTCCGCCGTCGCCACCAGGTCACCCGGCTGGACGGCGGTCCCGTCGCCGAGCCGGGCGTCGAAGGCGATCTCGGCATCGGACTGCCGGTACACCTCCCGCGCCACTTCCAGCCCGGCGATCACGCCGGCCGCCTTGGCGACCACCCGCGCCCGCCCCCTGGCGCCCGCCGGGACGATAGCCGCCGTCGTGACGTCGCCGGCCCCCAGATCCTCTTCGAGCGCGGCCTGGACGAGCCGCTCGACCGCTCTCCCGGCCGCCCTCAACCGGCGTCTACCCCCATGCCAGCCACATCGCGAAAAGAGCCGCGATCCCCAGGCAATAGAATCCGAGCCAGCGGAACTCCCGCCGGCCGATGGTGCGGAAGACGACCCGGATCGCCACCAGGGCCGACGCGAAGGCGACCACGACCCCGATCGAGAAGACGTCGGCCATTCCCCCTTCCGCGACCTCGGCGAGGGCGCCGGACTCGTACACGATGGCGCCGGCGATGGCCGGGATGGCGAGCAGAAACGAGAACTCGGCGGCGGCAGCGGGCGCCAGACCGAGCCAGATCCCGGCCACGATCGTCGTGCCGGACCGGCTGATCCCCGGCAGCAGGGCGCACGCCTGGAATAGGCCGATCAGGAGGGCCGTCCCCCACCCCGGCTCCAGGCGACCTGTCTCTTCGTCCGGCCGGCGCCGAAGATAGAGCGACAGGAGGAGGGCTCCCGTGATCGCCAGAAACCCGGCCACCAGCGAGGGCCGCGTAAAAGCCTCCCGGACCGTGGGATACAACGTCAAGCCGGCGATCACGACCGGCACCGTCGCCACGCCGAGCTTCCCGACGTAGCTCCACTCCGACCGGCGGAGGAACCCGATCAGCCGGCTTCGGAAATAGAAGAGGATCGCCAGCAGGGTACCGCCGTGGACGAGTATGTCGAAAGTGAGGTTGTCCCCCCGTAGCCCGAACAGGGCCTGGCCGATCACCAGGTGCCCGCTCGAGCTCACCGGCAGGAACTCGGTCACGCCCTGGATCAGGCCCAGGACGGCGGCTTCGATCGCGCTCACGGGACGGCCTCCGCCAGGAAGGCGTGCCAGGCGTCGAGCACGGCCGCCGCGGACGGAGGTCGTGTCAGGTAGGAACCCTGATGACGAAACCAGGTCTCCTGCCGCCTGGCGTAGGCGCGGGTCGCCGCCTGGATCTCCCGGATCGTGGCCCCGCGTCCACGCCGGCCCTCGAACAAGGGCCACCATTCACGGTACCCAATGGTGTCGAGGCCGGGGGCCTCGGCGGTCCAGCCCGCCTCGTAGAGCCGACGCGCTTCCTCCTCGAGACCCGCTTCGAGCATGGCCTCCAGGCGCTCCTCGATCCGCCGGTGCAGCTCGGTGCGCGAGCGGACGAGCCGGATCGCCAGGTGCGGCGGCGGGGGTTCGCCCCCGCGCCGGAAGTCCGAAAGGGGGCGACCGGTCAGAAAGTAGACCTCGAGCGCCCGGTCCACGCGCTGCCGGTCGCCGGCGGCGAGCCGCAGGGCGCTGTCCGGATCGAGCTCGGCGAGGGCGGCATGCCGCTCGGCAGCCGGGATCCCGGCCAGGCGGTCGCGGGCGGCGACCCGCTGGCTCGGTCCGGCGCCCTCGTCGATCGCGTCCAGCCCGCCGGCCAGGGCGGTCAGGTAGAATCCCGTTCCACCGCACACGACCGCGACGCCTCCGCGCCGCTGGATGGCCGCGATCGCGTCCCGGGCGTCCCGCGCGTAGTCGCCCGCGGTGTACCGGACTCCGAGCTCGACCGTGTCCACCAGGTGGTGCGGGACCCGCCGCCGCTCCGCCAGTGTGGGCTTGGCCGTCCCGATGTCCAGGCCCCGGTAGACCTGCCGGCTGTCGGCGATCACGATCTCGCCTCCGAGCCTCTCCGCGACCGCGAGCGCCACCCCGCTCTTCCCCACCGCTGACGCCCCCGCGATCACCAGATAGGGTTCCGCCATGACGTCGATGTCAGGCCGATCGGACACGCAGGTGGATCCTGATCGAGATGGCCGGGCAAGGGAGGGGTCGTGGGATGGGGGCGCTCATCGCGCCTGGTGGCGGCCGAACTGGCGGTCGAGGTCTTCCAACGTTATCTGCAGCACGGCCGGTCTCCCGTGCACGTCGTCGTAGGGAAGCCGGGTCGCGAACAGGCGGTCGATCAGCTCGACCATCTCGTCCTGGGTCAAGGGTTGACCGGCCTTGATGGCGGCCTTGCAGCTGAACAGCCGCGCCACGCGCTCGTGCTGATTCATGTCGGCGCTCCCCCCGCCCGGCGCCGCGAGGTCGTCGAGCAGGCCGCCGAGCGCAGCCTCAGGGTCGAAAGCGTGCCGGAAGGCGGGCACCGCCGAGATCGCCACGGCGTCGCCGCCGAAGGGTTCGATCTCGAATCCCAGCCGACCGATGAGCCCGCGGTACTCCTCCCACGTGGCGCGCTGCCCGGGCGTCAGGTGCAACACCATCGGGAACAGGAGCCGCTGTCCCGGGCGCGCCCCCTCCCGGACTTCGGAGATGACCTCGTCGTAGAGGACCCGTTCGTGAGCCGAGTGCTGGTCGATGATCACCACGCCGCTGGCGGTCTGCGCCAGGATGTAGCGGCCGTGGAGCTGCCACAGGCCGGGGGCCGACCTATCGCCCGAGGAAGGATCTTGCGGGATGCGCCCGACGACCGACACGTCATCACCGGACACCACGTCTTCAAGCTCGCCTCGCACCGATCCGGCCCCTTCGCGGCGCCGCGCCCCGAAGAACATCCCGAGCTGGCGATCCCCGGTCTCCCCGCTGTTTTCCGCCACCTTCAAGGCGCTCTTCCGGAACGCTCGCCCGGCCGCCGTAGGAGTCCCGAGCGTTCGCTGTACGGCCTCCTCGACCGCCTGCGCCACCCGGGCTGGCTCCCGGAACCGGATCTCGCGCTTGGTGGGATGCACGTTGACGTCCACGCGATCGGGATCGATCTCGAGGAACAGAAAGGCGTCCGGGCGGAGACCCCCGGCGAGAACCGAGCGATAGCCCCGCAGCACGGCGTGGAAGATCTCCGGGGCGTCGATCGGCCGGGCGTTCACGAAAACATGCTGCCGGCGGCGGCTCGCCCCGGCCGCCGCCGCTGTTTGCACCAGGCCGCGCACCTTGATGCCTTCCTGTTCGCCTTCGATCGGCAGCAGGGTCTCGACGTAGGACGGATCGTGGAGAGCCGTCAGGCGCTCGGGCAGGCTGCGGGCGGGAGCGAGGCTCATGATCTCCCGTCCGCCGTGGGTCACGCTCCAGCGGACGTCCAGCCGCGCCAGCGCGAGCTCCACGATGCGCTGCAGATTGGCGGCTTGCTCGGTCGCCGCGGTCTTCAGGAACTGGCGACGGGCCGGCGTGTTGAAGAACAGCCCTCGGACGTCGACCGTCGTTCCCCTGCCGCGGGCGATCGGCTCGACGCTCCGGACTTCCCCGCCTTCCACCCGCAGCCGCGTCCCCTCCCCGTCCAGCGGGCTCGTCTCCAGGGTCAGGCGCGTCACCGCCGCGATGGCGGGCAGCGCCTCGCCGCGGAAGCCCAGCGTCCGGATCGCGCCCAGATCGCCCTCGTCGGCGATCTTGCTCGTCGCGTGGCGCTCCAAGGCGAGAAGGGCGTCTTCATGCGTCATTCCGTGCCCATCGTCCGCCACGGTGACGCGGTCCACGCCGGCCCCCTCGATGGCGATCTCGATCCGCGTGGCCCCCGCATCCAGGGCGTTGTCGAGGAGCTCCTTGAGTACCGCCGACGGTCGCTCGAC
The DNA here is from genome assembly GCA_050732875.1 of Gemmatimonadota bacterium. Classification (GTDB taxonomy): domain Bacteria; phylum Gemmatimonadota; class Gemmatimonadetes; order JACCXV01; family JAHWKZ01; genus DASRVA01. The sequence continues at coordinate 25,770 of JBOHRQ010000026.1, forward strand.
GACCTCGCCCGCGGCGATGCGGTTCACGATTCCAATCGGCAGGACTCGAATGCGGGCGGTCACGGCAGCTCGAAGCGCTGCCCGGCGTGGCGCGCGACGAGCACCGCACAGGGCGCCTTCCGCACCACCTTTTCGGCCGTCGAGCCGAACAGGGTCTCTGCGATCCCTGTCTGACCGTGAGAGCCGATCACGATCACGTCGGCCCCGACCTGGCGGGCGAGACGGATGATCTCGACGAACGGCTTGCCGTGCAGGACGTGGGTCTCGATCGACAGGCCTTGGCGGGCATCCTTGTCGAAGAGGTCCTCGATCGCCAGCCGCGCGTTCTGCCGGAGCTCGTCGTAGACCTTGTCGGACGGAAAATGCTCGAGGTGGAAGCCTTCCCAGTAGGAGAACTCCTCGACCACGTGGACGACGTGCAGACGTGCCTCGTGCCGCCGGACGAGATCGGCGGCGTGCAGGGCCGCGTGGGCGGCCGGCTCCGAGAAATCGGTAGCCAGGAGGACGTTCGCGTACTCGATCACGGTGAACGGAGCTCCAAAAGCGATTCCTGAGGGACCGGGAGGGCCGGTGCTCGATGAAGGGCCGGAATCTACAGCGCCGGATACCGGCGCGCCGCCGGCGGCCCCGTCACGGCGAGCTGATCCGCTCGACCGCGCCGGCGGGGACCCATCCCGCGGGACGGCCGGGCGCGCGGACACGCCAGCTCGTGTCCCCGGCCTCGAGAACGCGAACCTCGGCGCCTTCCGCCAGCTCGACGATCGGTGCCCCTCCCGGAGCCGCGGCCACCGCCACCGGTCGCAACGCGACCGCCATCTCGCGGCTTCCGATCCACGCCCGGGCCGCGACCGTCGTCGCGATCAGGGCCGTCCCGGCGAGAACGGCAAGGCCGATCTTTCTCCCCCCGCCGGTCGTCGCGAAGGCGACGAACCCGATCGTGGCCGCCGCGAGGAGGAGCCACAGGAGCTCGTCCAGTCGAGCGCGCTTCAGCACGTCGGTCGCGGATTGCCCGCGTGCCAGCCCGAGATCGGCCCGCAACCTCTCGAGGTCGGCGCGCATTGAATCGTTCCTCGGCTCGCTGGCGAGGGCTCGCTGGTAATGGACCACGGCCTCTCCCCGTCGGTCGGCGCGCCAGAGGGCCGCGGCGAGGTCGGCCTCGAGATGCGGGTCGTCGTGCCTGGTCGCGAGATCGGCATAGAGCGCGATCGCGCGCTCGAAATCACCCGCCCGGTAGGCTGCGTTGGCCCGGTCCCAGTCGGTTTCGTCCTGAGCGAGCGCGAGCGCCGGGATCGACACGCTGACGCCGACCGCGAGGAGCGCGATCCCGATGGACGAGCCGCCGCGGCTCCGCCTGCGGCCGCGGAGCCGGCGTTCGACCTCGTACAGGCCGCGCTCGGCCTCTTCGGAAGAGGCCCGGCCGTACTCCGCCTCCAGGACCGCCCGTCGAGCCGCCGCGGCGAGGTCGGCCACGTCTTCGGGAGGGCCATCGGGCCAGGTCGCCGCCAGCGCCTCGTCCATCGCCCGGAGGGCCGAGTCGAGGCCCCGGCCTCCCGCCGTCCGGGCGGCCTTCCGCCGCTCCGCGAACCGCTTGACCGCCTCGCCCGGACGGGGCGCCGGCGCGGGACGACGGCGCCACGCGATCAGCGCCAGCCACGCGAGCCACGGACCGACCAGCGCGCCCCAGTACCACGTCGGCACCGTCTCCGGACGGGGGTCGATGGGCCGGCGGGCCGGCCACAAGGTCGGCCCCTCTCGCCCGCCTTCCCCGGGGTCCGGGCCGGCCGCCACCGAGGCGGCCGAGGGCTGAACCTCGATCTCGCCCAGGTCGAGGGAATCCACGACGTACGCGCGGCGGCCTGGGTCGAAGTACGCGAGGCGCGCTTGCCCCAGGTCGAGAGGCCCGGCCTGGGCCGGCGAGAGGAGGTACGTGAAGGAGGCCTCCCCACGTACCACGCCGTCCCGCACCCGCGTCGCGGTCTCCGCCCCCGCCTTCGTCACGGCGACGTCAGGCCAGGCGGGCAGGGCCGGCTCGCCGACCGTCATCGGATTGCCGACCCCCTTGACGGCGAGGGTCAGCTCGACGGGCACACCGACCATCGCGGATCGATCGCTCACCACGCCCTCGAGCTCGAAGCGCCCGACCGCGCCGTCGTGGCTCAGGGGGGCGCCTTCGGGAAGCGGATCGACCTGGATTTGCAGCGCATCGGTCCGCAATGTGCGGGGTCGCCCCGGGCGCCACCATTCGACGGGATCCGGCTCCAGGATCCGCACGCTGGCCGAGCCGACCTCGAGCCGCCCCGATCGCAGCGGGAAGAGCGCGTAGCGGAAACGCTGGACGTGAAAGACCCGGGAGCCGATCCGTTCCGTCTGGACCCGCGGTGCGGAATCGACCTCCACTCTCCAGAAGCCGGGCGACGAGGGCGGATCGTAATCCGGGCTTTCGGCGAGCGCGGCACGGGGGTCGTGATAGAAGGCGAAGGTGAGCGTGATCTGCTCTCCGACGTAGGCGCGCTCCCGATCCACGCGCGCCGTCGCGAAGAAGGCGGGAAGCCCGCCGCCGGCTTCGGCCGCCAGCCCGTCCCCAGGCGGCCGGATCACCTCGAGATCGAGGGCCGGGGTCTCCAGGGTCCGTCCTCCCACGTCCACGCGGATGGGGTCGATTCGGAGGCGGCCCGTGGCCATCGGTCGCAGCCGGTAGCGGTAAACGACGCGTCGCGACACCTCGCCATCGCTGAGGCTCACGCGTGATTCCCGGGTCTGCCCGACGACCGTGGCCGGGAGATCGGGAAGGCTCGGCTCCGGCACGTTCTGGGTGAGCCCGGAAGGCTCGACCTCGACCACCAGGTCGGCGGTTTCCCCGAGCTCGATCCGGGACGGCTCCAGGCGTGCTGTCACCTCCGCTCGCTCCTGCCCGTACAGAAGCCCGGTCGTTTCCAGCGCCAGGACGGCCACCGCCAGGAGCGGGAACCATCTCTGCGGGAGCCCGCTCACCATCCGGGTCGGCCGGCCCGGTCGGCGCGCCGGTCGCCGCCTCTGATCAGCGCCTCCTGCTCCTGAGCCGCCAGCGCGTCGAGGAGCCGCTCGGCCTGATCCCGGGTCAGCGACCCGGGCGAGCCCGAGGTCCCGCTCGGCGGCGGCTGCGCGCCCGCGCCACCGCCGCCGGCTCCACCC
>JBOHRQ010000027.1:0-28795 GCA_050732875.1 Gemmatimonadota bacterium
GGCACCTATCTGCTGGGGACATACGAGCCGGAGAACCTCAGCCGGGCCGGGCTCGAGGCGACCGCGTTCCACGAGACGTATCCGGGGCACCACATGCAGGTCTCGGTCGTGCTCGAGAAGGGGGGCGCCCACCCGGTCCTCAAGTACCTCTTCAACTCGGGGATGGGGGAGGGGTGGGCGCTCTACACCGAGCGGCTGGCCGACGAGATGGGTCTCTACTCGGGGGACATCGACCGCCTCGGGATGCTATCCAACGAGGCCCTGCGAGCGGCCCGGCTCGTCGTCGACCCCGGGATGCACGTGCTCGGCTGGACGCGCGAGCGGGCGGTCGAGTACATGCGGGAGAACACCGCCGAGTCCGATGGCGAGATCGGCTACGAGATCGACCGCTACCTGGCCGTGCCCGGCCAGGCGACCGCATATCTGACGGGGAGCCTCGAAATCCAGCGGCTCCGCCAGGAGGCCGCGGCGCGGCTGGGCGATCGCTTCGACATCCGCGCCTTCCACGACCGGGTCCTCGAGAACGGGACGATCTCCCTGCCCATGCTGCGGGCCGAGATCGAGGGGTGGGTGCGCGAGCAGGAGGGTGAGCCCAGCGGGGCGCCGCGTTGATCTACTCGACCCTCGGAGTGTAGCATGGCGGGGATGAGCGTCCCCTCGACCCGCCGGCACGGCCGGATCGCGCGCCTCGCGGCCCTCGCTTCCGCCATCCTGCACCTTGCGCTGGCGGTCAGCGCCACCCACGACATCGAGGTTCACCGCCTGGAGGCCGCCGCCCGGCTACCACAGGCGTTTCATCATCACGAGTTCTCGCTCGCCGAGCGTGCTCCCGACGTTCGCCCGTCGATCGTCGGTGAGTGCCTGGCGTGCCACCTTTCCCGGCTTGTCCCGCGGCTCCTCGTTCCCGTTGTCGTGCCGGGAGCGTCCTCCGAGACCCTCGCCGGCTTCTCGGACGTATCCTCGGTTGCAGCCAACCGGATCGTACCGTCGCCCCGTGTCACGCGGGGCCCCCCGCTCCTCTCCGTCTAACTCACGCCCGATCGTTTCGCATGCATGTGAGCTCCCGGCCCGACCGGCTGGGGGACGGACCTCATTTCATGGTGGTGTCTCATGTCGCGATCACGTCGTACTGCCTGGCTGGCGGGGGGCGTCGCGGCGCTGGGCCTGTTCAGCTTCGCCGAGGCCAGCGGTCAGGAAGTCACCCCTCCCGACAGCGCTGCCGCTGACAGTCTCGCGCCCGGTGCGGCCGCGGACTCTCTCACCCTCGAGGAGCTCGAGGCGAAGCTCATGGGTGAGCTGGGTGCGGTCGATTCGACCGCGGCCGCGCCGGGCGGCGAGCCGGCGACGCCGCGCACTCCGGCCACGCTTCTCCCCGACATCTCGGTCATCGCCGATCTCCTGACCGATCTCTCGCCTGACGGATCGACGATCGAGGAGGGGGACCGCTTCCAGCTCCGCGAGATCGAGCTGGGCCTTCAGGGATCGGTGGACCCGTACTTCCGCTACGACGCGTTCCTCGCGTTCCATGGCGAGGCGCTCGAGATCGAGGAGGGATACGCCACGACGCTGGCGCTCCCGGCCGGGCTGCAGGTGAAGGCCGGCAAGTTCCTGCTGCCGTTCGGCAAGGTAAATCTGACGCATCGTCCCGAACTCCACACGATCGACTACCCCCTTTATATCCAGGCGTACTTCGGCGAAGAGGGCCTCTCGTCGACCGGGGTCCGGGCCTCATGGATCGGCGCTCCGCTGGGCATCTTCCAGGAGCTCTCGCTGGCCGCCACGAACGGCGCCGAGCCGCACGCCCGCGAAGAAGGCGAGGAAGAGCCGGAAGAGGACGAGCGGGCCGGCGAGGCAAAGGACCTTTTCGACGACCTGGCCGACCGTCTCTGGGTCGCGCATCTCAAGAACTCCTTCGATCTGACCCCCGCCTCCAACCTGGAGGTCGGAGCCTCCTGGGGCACCAGCGCCACGGACGATCCCGAGCGGGCCCGGACCACGCTCTGGGGACTGGACGCGATCTGGCGCTGGAAGCCGCTCGCCCTGGCCAGGTACCGATCGGTGATTCTCCAGGCGGAGGCCGCCTGGCGCGAGCAGCCCGGCCCCGCCGAGGAGCGCTTCGGCGCCTTCGTCTTCGGGCAGGTCCAGCTCACCCCGCGCGTCCACCTCGGCGGACGGTACGACGTGCTGGAGCCTCCGGACCCCGAGGCCGGAACGGTCCACGCCGGGCAGGCCGTCCTGCGCTACTTCCCGACCGAGTTCAGCCAGCTCCGCCTGGCCTACGAACGCCAGGCCCCGGAGGGGGAGGACGCAATCGACCGGCTCCTTTTCCAGCTCACGTTCGCCCTCGGGCCACACCGGCCTCACGCTTATTGATGCAACGCATCCATCCATCGAGGAGGAGAACGATGATCGGTTGCAGATTCCGGAGAGCCGTGATTGCCCTGGCCGCGCTCCCGCTCATGGCGTCCGGCACGACGACGCGGGCCGTGGCGCAGGAGAAGGTGCGAGTCGTGACGACGCTGCCTGTCTTCGCCGAGCTCATGAAGGAGATCGGCGGCGACAGGGTGACCGTGGAAGCGGTCGCATCGCCGATCCAGGACCCCCACTTCGTGGACGCCAAGCCCTCGTACATCCTGGACGCGGGCAGGGCCGATATCTGGGTCGAGGCCGGGATGAGCCTGGAGATCGGCTGGGCGCCTCTCGTCCTTCAGGGGTCCAGAAACGGCGACATCCAGCCCGGTGGGCCGGGGTACGTCAATGCCTCGTCCCATGTCCAGAAGCTGGGTGTCCCGGTCGGACGGCTGGACCGATCGCGGGGCGACGTCCATCCGGAGGGAAACCCCCACTACTGGCTGGACCCGCTGAATACGGTTCCCATCACAGCCGACATCACGCTAGCACTCAGCCGCATCGACCCGGCGAACGCCGGCTACTATACCGATCGGCGGCGGGCCTTCCTGGCCGAGCTCGATCGACGAATGGGCGTCTGGGAGGCGCGTATGGCTCCCCTGCGCGGCCAGCCGGTCGTCTCGTATCACGAATCGTGGGAATACTTCGCGCGCCGCTTCGGCCTCGACCTGGTGGGACAGCTCGAGCCCAAGCCGGGCATCCCGCCGTCTCCCTCGCATCTCGCCCGCCTGATCGAGCGGATGAGGGCGGTCGGCGCGAAGCTGATTCTGGTCGAGCCGTACTACGAGAAGAAGAACCCCGAGCTCGTGGCCCGCGAGACGGGGGCCGAGGTCGTCGAGCTGCCCAATCAGCCCGGCGCCGGGACGGACTCGTACTTCGGGATGATCGACCAGATCGTCGGTCGCCTCACAGCGGCATCCGGATCGGCTGGGACAGCCACCCGATGAGCGAGCCACGGCCCCCTCTCGTCCGGTTCGAACGCGTCTCGCTCGGATATGGGGGAGAGGAGGTCATCGACAACCTCTCCTTCACCGTCGACGAGGGAGACCTGCTGGGGATCGTGGGCCCGAACGGCGCCGGAAAGTCGACCATCCTGAAGGCGTTGATCGGGATCCTCCGCCCGCAGAGCGGTCGGATCGTCTACGAGCGCGTCCTCCACCGCGACCTCCGCTTTGGCTACGTACCGCAGCGGCACACCCTCGACAGCGTGTTCCCGCTGACCGTCGCCGAGATCGTGCGGATGGCCCGCTACCGCGAAGCCGGACTGCTGCGCCAGCCCGGCGAGGAGGCGGAGCGCGTGATCCGGCGCGCGATGGAAGCGGTCGACATCGTGAACCTGGCGAACCGGCGCTTCCAAGCGCTTTCGGGAGGCCAGCGCCAGCGGGCTTTGATCGCCCGCGCCCTGGCGACGGGAGCCAACTTCCTGGTCCTCGACGAGCCCACCGACGGAATGGACCTGGGGAGCCAGGACGCGATCCTGCGGCTCATGGTCGATCTCAACGCCAGGGACGGGCTCACCATCGTGTTCGTTTCCCACCTGCTGAACGAGGTGGCGAGCACAGTCGATCGTCTCGCCGTCATCGATGAGGGACGCTTCGACCACGGACCGGTCGCCGAGATGATGACGGCCAGCCGTCTGGGTGCCGTCTACCAGGTGCCGGTGCGGGTCGAGCGCGTGCGCGGGGCCTTGATCGTGCTCCCCGGAGGCCGCCCGTGATCGAGATGCTCCAGTACGCGTTCATCCGGACCGCCCTTGGGGGCACGGCTGCCATCGGACTCGTGTGCGCCTTCCTCGGGGTCTACGTCGTCCTGCGCCGGATCGTCTTCGTGGGGGCGACGCTGGCGGAGATTTCCTCGGTCGGCATCGGCCTGGGGATTCTGACGGGGTGGAGCCCCAACGCTCTCTCGCTCGCCTGCACGTTCGGCGGCGTCCTCTTTTTCGCCCACCCACGCACAGGCCGCCGCCTCCCGCGCGACGCCGTACTCGGCATCGCGTTCACGGTCTCGGCGGCGGTCGCTGTCCTGCTGGTCGCGCACACAGCGACCGGGAACGAGGAGGTCGTGCACCTCCTGCAGGGGAATCTGCTGGCGCTGACGGCGGGCGAAGCCGAGCGGCTGGCGGTCGTCTTCGGCGGCATCCTGGCCGTGCATCTGGCGCTGTTCAAGGAGTTTCTGTATGTGTCTTTCGATCCTGCCATGGCCGCTACACAGGGCTATCGGACCGAGCGCTGGAACCTCGTGTTCTACATGCTGCTGGGCCTGGCGATCGCGCTTGCGATCAAGGCGATCGGGATCCTGCTCATGTTCGCGTTTCTGGTGATTCCGGCGGCCCTGGGGCTGCTCGTGGCACGCGGGCTCAAGGGCACGTTCGCGGTGGCGATGGCCACGGCTCTCCTGGCGGTGTTCCTCGGGATCTGGCTCTCCTACCGTTTCGACTTCCCCTCGGGACCGATGATCGTGGCCGTGCTCGGGGGGCTGCTCCTGGCGGGCGCGGCGTACCGGATGCTGGTCAGGTAGGGTTTTCGAGGGTCGGCTTGTCGAGGCGATAGCGGTCAGGAAGTGGACTCTGGAGCATCAGGACCGCGTGTCCGGGGAGCATGGTCCGCCGTGCGGACGAGCCAGGCGAGCGCCAGGAAGTCGTAGAGCGCGTGGGCGACGATCGGGGCCGCCAGGTCTCCCGTCGCCACCAGGAGCGCTCCCAGGAGCGCCCCGATCAGCGTGGCGGCGACGGCGTAGGTCGCGGTGATGAAGTGGGCGAGCCCGAAGAGGAGGGCGGCTGCCGCCACCGCCGGAACGGTCCCGACGACACTCAGAAACGCCCCTTGCAGGATGCCGCGGAAGAGGGCCTCCTCGGCGACTCCCGCCAGAGCCGAGACCAGCGCCAGGTCCAGGAGCGTCGCCCGGGCGAAGAACTGGTCCACGAACTCCCGCACGATGTCCTCGAGCCGGGCGAGCGGGGGCCACTCGGTTCGAGTGGCCAGCGTCAGGATCACGAGGAGACCGAGCCCGGTAGCCGCGCCCGCCATCACCCCCGGAGCCGAAAATCGAAGGTGCCGCAAGGGGGCGATGCCGGTCAACCATCCCAGTACGAACGCCAGCACCAGCAGGCCACCCTCGAACGTGACGGCCACCGCGAGCGATCGTCCCCGGCTCATGCCGCTGGACGATAGCGGGCTGGCTGGCGGGCCGCGATCCACCGACGTTCTCGCGATGCCCACTCGGTCCACGCTCCTGCCGCTCCTGATCGTGTCCGCCTGCTCGGGCGGGGACGAGCTCGCAGACATCCCGTTCGACTTCGTCGGCTCTGCGACCTGCGCCGAGTGCCACGCGGCCGAGGCGGCCGCCTGGCGCGGCTCCGATCACGACCTCGCCATGCAGGAGGCGACGGAAGAGACCGTCCTCGGGGATTTCGACGATGCGGCGTTCACCTATGCCGGGGTCACCTCGGCGTTCTTCCGTCGGAACGGCCGGTTCCATGTCCGTACCGACGTCCCGGACGGCGAGCTGGCCGACTACGAGATCGCCTACACCTTCGGCGTCGATCCCCTTCAACAGTATCTGATCCCGTTCCGCGGCGGCCGCTTCCAGATGCTGGGGATCGCCTGGGACACGCGACCGGCCGCGCAAGGCGGTCAGCGCTGGTTCCATCTGTATCCCGGCGAATCGGTCGACTACGAGGACGAGCTCCACTGGACGCGTAACGCCCAGACGTGGAACCACGCGTGCGCCGAATGCCACACGACCGGGCTCGTGAAGGGCTACGACCTGGAGACGGACAGCTATGCCACGACCTGGCGGGAGATCGATGTCGGCTGCGAGGCGTGCCATGGACCGGGCTCGCTGCACGTCGCCTGGGCGCGCTCGGACCGGGACGGCGACGGTGATGGAGCGGGCGCCCGCGGCCTCCTGGTCGCCTTCCACGACCGCCAGGGCGTCGAATGGCTGCCGGACCCCGCGACCGGGATCGCGCGCCGCAGCGAGCCCCCGGAAAGACGGACCGAGGTCGAGGCGTGCGCCCGCTGCCATTCGCTCCGGACGCCCATCCGCGGCGACTACGTGTGGGGGCGGCACGTGCTCGCCACCCACCGGCCGGAGCTGATCCGGGAGGGCATCTATTTCCCGGACGGGCAGCTGCTGGACGAGGTCTACGAGTACGGCTCCTTCCGGCAGAGCCGGATGTACATGGCCGGGGTCACCTGCAGCGACTGCCACGATCCGCATGGCCTGGAGCTCCCGGCCGAAGGCAACGCGGTCTGCGCGACCTGCCACGATCCCGCGCGATTCGATACGTCCACCCACCACTTCCACCCCGTGGGGTCGGCGGGAGGCCGGTGCGTCGAGTGCCACATGCCCCTCCGGACCTACATGCAGGTCGATCAGCGGCGGGACCACTCGATCCGGATCCCGCGGCCCGATCTCTCGGAGCGGCTGGGTACCCCCAACGCCTGCACGAGCTGCCATTCGGACCGAACCAACGCCTGGGCGGTGGCGGCCATGGAAGAGTGGTACGGGAGAAGCGAGAGGCCGGCCGGCTTCGCGGAGGCCTTCGCGGCTGACGAACGGGGCCTCCCGGAGGCGGCCGCCGCCCTGGTCCGGGTGGCAGCGGATCGGGAAGCGGCCGGATTCGTGCGCGCCTCGGCCCTGGCGCGGCTCGCCAAATGGCCGGAGGCGATCCCGGCGGCGCTGATCGAGGACGCCCTCGCCGATCCCGAGCCGCTGATCCGGTTCGGGGCCGTGCTCTCGACCGAGGCCATGGAGCCGTCACGACGGCTGGGGCTCGCCAGCCCCGCCCTCGGCGATTCCGTCGAGGGCGTGCGTCAGGAGGCCGCGCGGATCCTGGCTCCCGTGCCCGACTCGTTGCTGACGTCCGATCAGCGCCGCCTGTTCGACCGGGCCGCCGCCGAGTACGTGGATGGGCTCATGGCCAACGCCGATCGCCCCTGGGCGCTGCTCGAGCTGGCGGCCTTCCGGGCCTCGCGTGGGGAGATGGAGCCGGCGCTCGGGGTCCTCCGCCGCGCCCTCGAGATTCATCCCGACGACCCGGATCTCCTGGCGGGCATGGTGACCGCGGCCAGGGCGACCGGGCAGTGGACGCTCGCCCTGGAGTATGCGGAACGGCTCGAGGCGCGATTTCCCGACAATCCCGAGATCCGGATGCTGGTCGAGGAGCTGAGGAGCGGTTCAGACGATCCCTAGTGGGTGGCGGGTTCCGCGGTCCCTAGCTGTATTCGGTCATGAGCTCGCTGAGCGCTTCCGCTCCCGGGCACAGCTCTTCGTACGGCAGGTCGACCAGGGGCGTCTCAACGGTCTCGCTGGTCTCGTGCATGTCGGGGAGCCCCTGTTCCAGATAGAGGAGACCGGTGGCCACCTCGTCACGCTCCTGGAGCCGGCGGACGTAGGCGTAGGCCTTATCCCGGTCGGTGGGGTCGTAGTCCTCGGCGACCCTGCGGAAGCGCACCGTGCTGCCGTCGTGCATGGTGACGACGCGGACGGCCTCGTCGCCACTACCAACCCCGTCGCCAGCGGTGATCTCGCTCCGGAACGCCACGAAGTCCACCGGGGCGACATCCAGCGAATGCTCGCGGGTGTAGCGGTAGCTCTTGGTCGATCCGACGTGATCGTTGAACGTGACACAGGGCGAGATCACGTCCACGAAGGCGAATCCGCGATGGTGGACGCCGGCCTTCAGAATCGGGATGAGCTCGCCCTTGTCGCCCGAGAAGCTGCGCGCCACGAACGTGCACCCCAGGCTGAGAGCCGTCAGCACCGGATCGATCGGACGCTGGATGTTGGGCACCCCGCGCTTGGACTTCGATCCAACGTCCGCCGAGGCCGAGAACTGTCCCTTGGTGAGCCCGTAGACGCCGTTGTTCTCGAGGACGTAGAGAAGGTCCACGTTGCGCCGGATGGCGTGGCAGAACTGCCCGAGCCCGATCGACAGCGAATCCCCGTCGCCCGAGATCCCGATATAGACCAGGTCCCGGTTCGCGGCGTTGGCACCCGTCGCGAGCGCGGGCATTCGCCCATGGACGCCGTTGAAGCCATGGGCGCCACCCAGGAAGTAGGTCGGTGTCTTGGCCGAGCACCCGATCCCCGAGAGCTTGGCCACCCGGTGGGGAGGGACGTCCAGCTCCCAGAAGGCCTGGACGATCGCCGCGGTCACCGAGTCGTGCCCGCAGCCGGCGCAAAGCGTCGACATCGAGCCCTCGTAGTCCCGCCGCGTCAAGCCGAGGGCATTGGTCCTGAGGCCGGGGTGATGGACCTTGGGCTTGGGGATCGAGGTCATGTTCTGATAATGGTAACACCTTGCCCCGAGACGGGTTACTCCCCGCGGGCGAGGCTCCCGGCTCAGCCGGCGGGGGCTTCGATGGCTACGGTGTGGCGGGGCTCGTAGAGAAGGACTTCCAGCCCTCCGGCCAGAACGAGCATGATGGAGATGCCCCATCCCTCGTCCTCGGGCTCGCCCTTCACTTCGATCCCCTTTTCCCGTAGCTCGCGGGCCGTCGCTTCGATGTCGTCGCACATGAGCGAAAGCTGGTGGCGGACCCCCGCTTCCCAGGTCGGGCCTTCGGCTGGATGGACCCCGAGCTCGGCGGGGGGCAGGGCGAAGATGAGCCAGCCCTCGCCCGCATTGACGTGCTTCCAGCCGAAGACGTCGCGAAGCGTCGCGCGGAGCGCATCGGGCTCAGATGTGTAGAGCAGAGCGTGGACGCCGGTTATGGTCATGGTTACCTCCGTCTGTCTCCTTTGAGTGTCGTCAACAGGCTTGCGATACGCGTTGCCCGCCCTGAAGTCGGCAGATTCTAAGGATCCGTGACCGCCGCCGTGGGTCTCTCCGACAGCGCCAGGTCCAGCACCTCCTCGAGCTCCATATCTCTTCCCACTTGACGAAGGCGCTCGATCTCGGTGTCCTCCATTCGGGAGCGGATCTCGACCACCGCGCGCTCGTATTCCGCCAGATCGACGGGCGCGAGCTGGATTCCGCCAGCCTCGCTCATGGGGTCCACAGCGCCCATGAGGACCAGGGCCCTCTCGATTGCATTCTCTCTCACGTCGAGCGCGGCCAGGCCAAACAGGCAGATCGCCACCCTGCGCCGGTTCCCGAGCTCGTACAAAAGCCGCAGCGCCTCGTTGTAGCGCCGTCGTGCCTCGCCAAGGTCGCCCTGATAGCGCGCCACGTGCGCGGAGGCAAGCCGCAAATACGCGATACCAGGCTTGCTGTCGATCTCCCTGCAGATCCTCAGGCCTTCCTCGAGCAGGGCCGCGGCCCCATCGAAATCCCCTCTGTGCCGGGCGACTTCGCTGAGCCCGTGCAGTGCCCAGGCCACCGCGTTTGGGTCGCCGTGGGCACGACCCAGGTCGAGTGCCTCGTCGTACAGCTCCTCCGCCCGTTCGTAGTCGCGAACGTGAAGTCCCATCTTGGCCAGCCCGCGCAGCGCCGCCATGACCTCGATCGGGCTGTCCATCTCCCGACTGAGAGCCAGCGACTCATCGAGTAGCTCGGTAGCCCGCTTGTACTCTCCTCGCCGGCTCAGGGCGAACGCCATGCTCCGCAGGACCTGGGTGACCTGGCGCACGCCGAGACGCTCGCGCTCGACCTCCAGGGCTTCCTGGTAGAGCGCCATCGCGCGCTCGTGCTCCCCGTTAACCGAGGCGATCGCTCCCCGCGCGATCATCAGATTCGCCTGCAGAGGCGCGGGCAGCAAGCTTCGCCTGGCCAGCGCCTGATCCAGTCGCCAGCGCATCTCGGTGAAATGCCCGCGCAGCCACATGAACCACCAAAGGGCGCTTCCCAACCGAACCGCGAGCTCGATCTCCCCCCACTCCAGCGCCCAGTCGAGAACCGCCTGGACGTTGGCGAATTCGGGCTCCAGCCGGTCGAGCCAGCCGGCCTGCTGCTTTCCGGCCAGGCCCGGCTCCGCGCGCTCCGCCAGCTCGAGGAAGCAGAGCGCGTGGCCCCGCTGCAGGCCGGCGAGCTCGCCGCCGTCCGCGAGCAGGCGTTTCCCGTATACGCGGATCGTGTCCAGCATCTCGAAGCGCGGCTCGTCCTCGAAGGTCGGGACCTGCCGAAGCAGACTGTTGTCGACGAGCGAGGACAGATCGTCGAGGACCGTCGCCTCATCCTCGTCCTCCGGGTAGCACACCTTTCGGACCGCCTCCAGCGAACACCCTCCGGCGAACACGCACAGATGCCGAAACAGTCGCCGCTGCGGTTCGCTGAGCAGGTCGTAGCTCCAGTCGAACGTTCGGCGGAGGGTCTGCTGCCTTTCGGGAAGATCCCGAGGGCCGCCCCTGAGCAGCTCGAACCTCTGGCCGAGACGCGAGAGGATCATCGACGGCTCGAGAAGCCGGACCCGCGCCGCCGCCAGTTCGATCGCCAGGGGAAGTCCGTCCAGCCCAGCGCATATCCCGGCCACCGCGCGGCGATTGTCCTCGGTCAGCTCGAACTCCGGGTCGGCTGCCTGTGCCCGTTGGATGAACAGACTGATTGCGCCGTACTCGTGGAGCTGCGCGAGGCCCGGCACGGACTCCGCATCGGGAACGCGGAGCGGCGGCACCGGGAAAACCCGCTCACCCCGGAGCTGGAGCACCGCCCGGCTTGTCACCAGAACCTCGATGTCGTCGGTCTCCTCAAGGAGGTCGGCAATCAGATCGGCGGCGGGCAGGACGGTCTCGAAGCCGTCCAGGACGAGCAGGCACCGACGCCGCTTCAGGCTCGACCGCAGGCTATCCAGCACCTCCGCGCCCGGCTCGAGGATGAGACCGATCGTCCGGGCGATCGTAACGCCGACCAGCCCAGCGTCCCGGAGCGTGCCGAGGTTCACGAAGAAGACCCCGTCGGGGAATCGCTCGACGATCTCTCCCGCCACATGGATGGCAAGGCGGGTCTTACCGGCCCCACCGGGACCCGTGAGCGTGATCAAACGGACCGTGGGGTCCTCGATCATCTGTCGCAGCATGGCGGCTTCCCGCTCGCGGCCGACCAGCGTGGTCGGTTGCCATGGGAGGTTGTAGAGCGTCTCCTCATCGGGCGGGGCGAAGGCCCGCGGGGCCCGCCGCAGCCGATCGGCGAAGGCCTCGACCTCGATGTCCGGCTCGGCCTCGAATTCCTCACGGAGCAGCGTCGCGAACTCCTCGGCCTGCTGCAGTGCGGCGGCCCGCTCCCCGATCGACTCGAGTGCCTCCATGAGGCCGATCACGGCCCGGGAGTTGGAAGAATCGAGATCGACGAGCTTGCGCCACAGCTCCACCGAGGCAGTCCGGTTTCCTCGCTCCGCGGCTCCTACCGCGAGCTCCTGCAGAGCGGCGGCGTACCCTAGCTCGAGGTGTTCCCGCTGACGATCTATCCAGTGCCCGAACTCGGCCGCTTCGGACACGTGGAATCCCTCGAGGAACGGCCCCTCATAGAGCTCGATCGCTTCCACCAATCTCCCGTCCTCCAACGCCTCCTTCAAGGCGACGGCGTCACACC
This sequence comes from Gemmatimonadota bacterium, assembly GCA_050732875.1. GTDB lineage: Bacteria > Gemmatimonadota > Gemmatimonadetes > JACCXV01 > JAHWKZ01 > DASRVA01. The sequence goes on from JBOHRQ010000027.1 coordinate 11,882, forward strand.
AGACGCTCGCCGGATCGAGGCCGACGTCCACGCTCCCCCGGCTCACCACGACGTCCCCGCCCAGGTTGGACCTCAGAAAGTGAAGGGTCTTGTTGAGCGCGTTCCGGGCCCGCTTTTCCGAGAGCTCGGGCCAGAAGAGAGACAGCAGGGAGTCCCGACGGTGGAAGCCTCTCGGCTCGGCGACCGCGAGGTAGACGAGGAGCGCGAGCCGCTTCGGTTGGTGGACGACATCCTCGAACTCGGTCCCGTCGGTTCCGCGGAGGGACACGAGTCCGAGCGTGCGGAGTTCGATCCTGTGCAGCGGGGTGGACGTGGAAGCCTCCCGTCCCGTGGAGCCACGGAGACACGGATACGATACAAGCGCGGGCGGCGGCGCACAATCGCCGAAGATGGTCGGGAAGGTCATCGATCCGAGCCAGGGAAGCGCCGGGGCATCGCCGGGGAATCGAGGCCGAGTACCCTGTTCACCTAGTCCCGTTTCAGGTACCCCCACTCGGTCGAATGGAGGCAAAAGTGGCACACAAGACGCGCCATCGCCGACCTGGATCTCTTGCGGCAATCACCCTCGTCGCACTGGCGGCGTTCTCGGCGGTGTTCTCGGCGGCGTGCGAGAGCAAGGACCCGATCGGACCCGTCGAGCCGCGGGGCGCGATGGGGTTCGTCGAACCCTCCCCCGACGCCCGCGAGATCCGGCTCATGAGCCGAAACCTCTACCAGGGCTTCTCGACCCTGGCTCCCCTGCTCCAGGCGACGCCTCAGCAGCTCCCCGTCGTGGCGGCGGGAATCTTCGGCGAGGTCGTCGTCACTGACTTCCCGGCGCGCGCCGAGAAGCTGGCCGACGAGATCGCGTTCACGCGGCCCCACCTCGTGGGGCTCCAGGAAGTCTCGCGGTACCGCCGGCAGGTCCCGGCCGACTTCATGCTCAACGCTTCCGAGGACGTGTACGACTTCCTCGAGATCCTGCTCGACGCCCTGGAGGCGCGCGGGCTCGACTACGAGGTCGCCGCGAATGTCCAGAACATCGACGCCGAGGTGCCAATTCTGTGGCCCGGGTCGCCCAGCGGGCTCGCCGATATCCGGCTCACCGATCGCGACGTGATTCTGGTGCGCGGGGACGTCGGCTGGGACCAGCCGCAGGCGCTCAACTACATCGCCAAGCTGCCGGTGAGCGTGGGCGGGCAGCCTCTGCTCGTACCGCGCGGCTTCACCTCTGTGCGTGCGACGATCGGCGAGCGGACTCTCCGCTTCGTCAATACTCATCTCGAGGCCTTCTCGCCGCTCGTGCAAGTGCCCCAGGCCCAGCAGCTCATCGGCATGCTGGCCGGCGAGGCGCTCCCCACCGCGGTCGTGGGGGACCTCAACTCCGAAGCCGACGGGAGCACGACCCCCACCTACGGGATGATGACGGCGGCGGGCTTTGCCGATGTCTGGCCTCCGCGTGGGCAGGGCGAGACGTGCTGCCACTCGCCCGACCTCGGCAGCATGCCGTCTCACTTCGAGGAGCGGATCGACTTCATCCTGCTGCGAGGGGACTTCGGCTTTGGGCCGGGCGGCATCGCCGGTTCCACGCAGAGCTGGCTGACCGGCGTGCGTCCCTCGGAGCGCACGAACTCGGGCCTCTGGCCCTCCGATCACGCAGGAATCTTCACGAGCGTGCGCTAGGGTCATCCCACGCGCACTCAAAGGAGCGAAACGATGAAACACGTGATGCTCGGATTCGCGATCGTCGCCGTCTGGGCGACCGCCGCCTCGGCCCAGGAACCGCTCCTCGTCTCGAGGGGAACGGTTGAGGTCGGGGACCAGCTGCGGGCCACATATCTCTCCAACGCGGACCGGGAAGTCACCCTGACCGGGGTGTACGCCGGGCTGGGGCCGAACGCACTGCTGCTCTCGACGCGACCAGGCGGCGAGCAGGTCCATGAGGTTGATCTGGACGAGATCCTGCGTCTCGAGAGGTCCCGCCGGCGGACCGTCGGCGAGGGGGCCGGCCGGGGGGCGATGTTTGGCGCCCTGGCCGGAGCGATCTTCGGCTTAGCCGTGGTCGCTGCGTGCGCGTCGGATGACGGCTCTTTCCAGTGTGGTGGGTCCGACTTCCTGGTAGGGCCCGCGATCTTCGGCGGGATGGGGGCCGGTACCGGCGCCGTGATCGGGATGGCCGCGCGCGGGACGACCTGGGAAGAGGTCCGCCTGCCCGAGCCGCGCTGAGCTGAGCCTCCACGTGAGAGGGAGGGCGGCGCCGATGCCGCCGCCCTCACCCCTCACGCTCGGCGGACGGCCCACCCATCCTATGACGATGAATCCCGACAGAGAAAGAGGACCTCGCGACCGCCGGGAAGAGCCGGGTCACGAGCCGGGAACCGGACGGGAACCGGGCCCGTCTACGATGAGGCCATGAACACCCGAGTCGGCATCGCCGGCGTGACCTACCGTCTTCCGAGCACCGTCCTGCAGCTGGACGAGCTCCATGCCAGGGGAAGCCTGCGGAGCGCGCCCGAGATGCTGGCCGGCTTCGGCTTCCAACAGGTGCATATCGCCGACACAGAGAGCGCCGTGGAGATGGCGATGAGCGCAGTGGACCTTCTCCTCGGCGAAACCGGCGTCGATCCCGAAGAGATCGGCGCCGTGCTCTACGCGGGCGCGCTCGCCTCGAGCTCGAGCCTGCCCGCGGATCCTTCCCTCGACGGAGCCGCGCTTCACCTGCCCGAGGTCATGGACCTCTTCAAGTACCCCGTCTCCCGGATCCAGGCCGAGTTCGGTCTGACCCGCGCCACAGCCATCGGCGTGAACCAGCAGGCGTGTGCGTCCCTGTTCTCGGCGATTCGGATCGGTCGGGACATGCTGCTGGCCGAGCCGGACATTCGGGCTGTCCTGTGTGTGGCGGCCGACAAATTCCCGGCCCATGCGCCTCGCGAGATGATCTACAACGTCATCTCGGACGCGGCCTGCGCCGCGTTGTTGAGGAAGGATCGGCCGCACGACAGGATCCTGGCGTGCGGCCACGTCACCAAGGGCGCCTTCTGGGACGCCTCGGAGATGGAGAACGAGATCATCGCCGCCTACTTCCCGACGGCGCGGACGGTAATCCACGAGACCCTGGGCCGGGCCGGGCTGGCCCTCGACGACATCGCGTGGATCGTCCCCCACAATGTCTCACTCAGGAGCTGGGAGATCCTGCTCGGGCTCCTCGAGCTGCCGCGCGAGAGGCTCTTCGCCGACAACATCGCGCGGGTCGGGCACACGATCGCCTCCGACAGCTTCCTCAATCTGCGGGATCTCCTCGATTCGGGACGGGTGCGCAACGGGGACCGCCTGCTCCTCTTCACGTTCGGCTATGGGCTGAACTGGAGCTGCATCGTGGTGGAGCACTGATGGTGTCCGACGGGACGGTCCTGATGACGGGCGGTACGGGAACACTCGGACGGGAGCTGGTGTGGCGCCTTGCGGGTGAGCCGTCCCCGCCGCGGGTCGTGGTCCTGTCCCGCTCCGGGGGCTGCACGGGATCGGGGTTCCCTTCCAACGTCAGGGTCGTGCAGGGCGAACTGCGGGCGGGTCCCGGGCTGGGTCTCTCCGCGGCGGTACGCGAGGAGCTGTCGGACGAAGTGACCGATGTCCTTCACTGCGCGGCGGAGACCCGATTCACACAGCCGGTCGAGGAGGCCCGGGCTATCAATGTCGGCGGAACGCGATCGCTGCTGGAGTTCGCGGCGACGTGCCGTTCGCTTCGACGAGTCGGCTGCTTCAGCACCGTCTACGTGGCCGGTCTTCGCACCGGACGGTTCACCGAGGACGACCTGGGGGACGGGACAATCGGGTTCGCCAACTCGTACGAGCGCTCCAAGAGCGAGATGGAGCGCGAGGTTCGTGGCCGGATGGGCGATCTGCCGGTCGCCGTCTACCGGCTGAGCACACTGATCGGCGATTCCGTGACCGGCGCGGTGAGCGGGTTCAACGCCTTCCACCACGCGTTGAGGCTCCTCTATCAAGGATTGGCCCCCATGGTTCCCGGGGATCCGGAGCACCGGGTGGACGTGGTAGCGGTGGATTACGTGGCAGATGCTGCCTGGGGCCTCTTCCGATGCCGTTTCGAAGCAGGACGGACCTACCACCTCTGCTCGGGGCCGGGAAGGTCCAGCACCCTGGCAGAGCTGATCGATGCGGCCATGGAAGCCTTTCGCCGCTTCCGGCCGGACTGGCGGCGACGCCATATCGAAAGGCCGGCCATCGTCGACCTGCCGACGTACGAGCTGTTCGTGCGGTCCGTTGAGGATACGGGAAACGAGGTCCTGCTGAGCGCCACGCGTGTGGTTCAGAGCTTCGCGACCCAGCTCGCCTATCCCAAGACCTTCGATAGCGCGCTCACCGAGGCCGCGCTCGAAGGAAGCGGGCTCCGCCCGCCGCTGGTCCTGGAGTATCTGCCGAAAGTGATACGCGCGTGCCTGGAAGCCAACTGGAGGTCGTCGCCGAGATGAAGCGGGAAGAGTTCGAGCACCGTCTGCTGGACTTCGTGAACCGCATGCTGCCCGAGGCCGTCCCCCCGCTCGCGGTGGACGAGGAAACCGCCCTCTTCGAGGAAGGCGTCATCAACTCACTGAGGATCCTCGATCTGATCGCTTTTGTGGAGGAGATCACCCAGGCCAGGGTTCCGGATGAGGCGGTCCGGTTGGCCAACTTCCGCTCGGTGCGGGCCATCGCCGCCGCCTTCGCCGACAACGCGGGCGGTGCGGACGGCCATGCGAGGGGAGCGCCGGACGACGATGGCGCGATCCTTGTCTTCGAGCGGCGCTCCGATCGAAATGGATTCGCGAAGCCGGTGGAGGAGCTGGCGGCTCTGGGAGAGCTGGCGCTTCTGCCCCCCGGGCGAGTCGTGTTCAGCGGTTCGGCGGAGCGCCTTTTGTGCTACTTCGACTCTGTGGCACGGGGCTGGGCGGCCGAGTTGGGCGCCGAGGGGCAGTGCTGCCCGAGCCTTCTCCCGGTCGAGATCTTGACCCGCGCCGGCTGTGTCGTCGGTGCGGCTCCCCGCGAAGGCGTCATGCCGCCCGCCGTCTGCTACCACTTCTATGGCGCCCGGGAAGGCACGCGACTGGACGACGCTCCGCTGTTTCTCACCGGCCAGGGCCGCTGCTTCCGAGACGAGCCGGAGCTCGAGCCGTCGCTGGGACGCCTTCGGGTCTTCGAGATGCGGGAGATCGTGGCCCTCGGGGCCCGAACCGATGTGGAAGGATTCCGGCAGGAGATGATCGAGAGAGTCCGGGGTCTCGTCTCGGATCTGGACCTCGAGGGGCGCATCGAGAAGGCGAACGACCCCTTCTTTCTCCAGGCCCCGGAGGCCCTCGCCCGCATGAGGAGGAGTGGCCTTCCCGAGCCGAGGGGCAGAAGGCTGATGCAGCAGGTGTTGCCCCTCAAATACGAGCTCCGACTCGCTCTCGACGAGAGCGGCCACACCTGCGCGGTCGCATCCTTCAACCATCACCTGGATTTTTTCGGCCGGCGGTTCCGCATGCGGCTGGCTTCCGGGGCGACGGCGCAAAGCGGATGCGTGGCGTTCGGCCTCGAGCGCTGGGTGCTGGCCTTCCTCAGTCAACATGGGATCCACGAGCAGGCATGGCCGGCGGCGGTGCGTGACTTTTGCAACAGGGAGGTGGAGCATGGGCGCATCGCTTGAGCGAGACCTCGCAGAAGCCATGGGCCCGTTCTTCAATCGGACCCGCCTCTCGACCTCGATCCCGAAGCGGCTGCTCCGCGAGCGCAAGGTCCATCTCCTGCCGTTGTACGCGCTCTTGCGAGCCAGTGACCTGGCGCGCGAGGGTATCGAGAACTCGGGGAGCTATCGCTTCGCCGACCATATCTACCGCGGTCGGTCCGGCGGAAGGCTAGGGGTGGGGAAGCTGCTGGATGGCGCTCTTCTTCGCCTCCGGGGAACGCGCTCCCTGCGGAGCCGCTTCTTCCACGCCAGGGCGCAGATCCTGGCTGCGGGGCGGAGTCGCCCGGCGGATGAGCCGTTCCGTGTCCTGTCCGTGCCGTGCGGCATCGCCAGGGACCTGGTCGAGGCCGCAGAGGTCCTGCTGGCGACGGACTCCACCCTCGCGGGTCGGGCCTTCTTCTTCGGCATCGATCTGGATCCCCGACCCCTGGAGCTTTCCCAGGCCATGGCGGCAGGACTGCCGGGCTTCCGATTCATCCGGGCCGATGCGCTGGACCCACGGGCCTATCCCGGAGAGCTCGACGTGATCCTCTCCACCGGCTTCGGCGAATTCCTCGGCGATGAACACCTGGTCCGGCTCTACGCGGCCTGTCACGGCGCCCTGCGCAAAAGCGGCACCTTGGTGACCTCCGCGACGCGACGCGACCGCTTGTCCGACTACCTGATGCGCGAGCTGGCGGAGCTTCGAATCCATTACCGCGAGTCAGGCGAGATCGTCCGACTGCTCAGGCGAGCTGGCTTCCACCACGTCTCCACGCGCCCGGACGACGTCGGTCTTCAGACCCTGGTCACCGCGCGGCGGTGACGACGGACCACGAACGAAACGGGAGGCACATCATGATCTACGAAGAGCATCTGGCGGCGGCCGAGCGAAGCACCTGGCCGCTGACCATCATCGGCTGGAATGGCATCGACCGGGAGACGGCCCTGGCGGAGCCCGAAATCCTGGCCGCACTGCACGACGCGGCGCTGGTCGAGGGCTATCTGCCGCTCTTCATTCCGCGTCTCATGCAGATGGTGTGGGACGACGTGGACGCCACCGCGGTGCTCAGCGTCGAACTCTTTGACGGGCTGAGGCACTTCACCGCCTTGAAGCGCTATCTCGATCGGGTCGGATACACGTCCGCCATCGCCATGGAGGCGGGCCTGGTTGAGGCTCGCCGGAGGGCGGTGGATCTTCCGTACGATTCGTCGGACGTCCTGGCTCACCTGACCAACTTCATGTGCTCGGAGCTCCTCGCCGCCCGATTCTTCAAGAGTCTCGCCCGGCGCACCCGGGAGGCAGTCCTCAAGGAGCTCCTCTCCTACATGGCCCGGGACGAGCTACGACACAGTGCCGGCGCCGGTGACCTCCTCCGAAAGCGCGTTCAGGCGGATCCCTCGGCAGCCGGTCGAATCCTCGCCGCGGCCGAAAGCTTTCGGCACTACGGCAACGATGTCGTGGCAGTGCCGGTGGCCGAGGAGAACGACTTCCATTCGATTCTGGCAGTGAACCGCAAGGTCCGTCAGGTCTGCGGCCTGGCTCCGACCGAGCACCTCAAGGAGGCGATGAGGAATGCTGCGTGCTGAGGAACAGGTGGGGAAGATGGAAATCAGTGAGAACGAGCTCTGGGTCCTGAGCTACTACCGGGAGTCGGAGCTGGCCGGCGCGCTCGTCATGGGCCGTCTGGCTTGGCATACCGACGATGACGACTTGCGCGTGAATCTCACAGAGCACTGCGCGGAAGAAGCGAATCACGCCTGGCTGTGGACGCAGACCATCCTCGAGGTCGGGGGAAGGCCGCTCCGTGTATCGGAGACCTATCAGTCCCGCTACTACGCCCAGATCGGTCAGCCAACGAAGGTGCTGGAGGTGCTGGCGCTGACGCAGGTGTTCGAGAAGCGGGTATTGAAACACTTTCGCGATCATCAACGCCAGCCGGACGTTCATCCCGCCGTCGCCAGGACTCTCCAGCGGATGGTCGCGGAGGAAGTTGGACACATCGGCTGGGTGAAGAACCGCCTGGACCGCTGCGCGGACGAGATGGGGGCAGCGGCCGTTGAGGAGACCTTGCGGCGGTTCGTCGAGATCGATCGGAAGGTGTATGCCGACCTGCTCGAGTACCGGGATTGCTTCCGGGAGCTGGTGGATCCGGAGCGGCGCTCGGGTCGGCCGGCTGGAAACGGCAGGGGACGAGATCGCTCTCCCGCAGCGGTGGAGCGAAAGGCAAGGGAGATCATCGCCGGCTCGCTGGGGATCCGGTCGCGGGATCTCGACCCGGACATGTCACTGAGCATGCTGGGGTTCGACTCGCTGAACCTGCTTGCGACGATCTCGGCGATCGAGGAAACCTTCCGGGTCGAGCTGTCGCCCACAGAGACCGAGCGGCTCTACACGCTGGGCAACCTGATCGAAACGGTAACGGAGCTCGTCGCCGCACAGGGCTGAGCGATCCCCGAAGCCATCGATCGCGTCACGAGGCCTTGATGTCACGCCGTGGGATCAACCCGCCCCAGCTTCCCTCAGGAGCCGGCTGGACGAAGGAGCGGAGCTCGAGCCAGGAAAGTTGCGGCTGCTCGTGATGCACACGATGCAACGAGAGACCCAGCGACAACCAGTACATGAGGTGGCCGTAGTAGTCGTGAGATCGTGTTGACGACGGTCCGACAGAATGGCCTTCGTGCGTCTTCAACGCGAACGGATACCACAAGAGGATCGAGACGAGCACCAGGGCGGGAATCGTCCCCCACGCCAGGCGCGCTGGTCCGACCGCCAGGAGAAGGACCCCGAAAACGACTCCGATCGTCAGGTAGTTGAGGAACAGGTCCTGCCGGTGTTTCCGGCCGAGCAGATTATGATGCTTCAGCCAGAAGTACCATTGATGCGAAATCGCCACGGACCGAAGCGGGATCTCGATCGGGTGTCGGGGCTTCAAAAAATAGTCGGGGTCCCTCTCCGGAATGTTCGTGTACGCGTGATGGAGGTGGTGGGTTCTCTGAAAGTTCGTGAACGGGACCAGGCTCGGGATCAGCGCGATCCGTCCCCACAGGAAGTTGGCCCTCTTCGTTCGCCCCAGGTGTCCATGGACGCCCTCATGAGCCATGACCGTGCCCAGGAAAACGAGGTAGGTCCGGACGATGATATCCAGGCCGTAGAGATAGATGCTGGGAGGGCTCCAGAGCAGGCTTCCCAGCGAGCCTCCAACGACGATGCAGATGATCGACCGGCTGACCAGATAGACACGGTGCTTCTGATCCTTTCGCGCCATCATCGGGGTCCTCTCTCTTTCGAAGGCCTGTCTCTGACCTGGACCTTTCGACCTGAGAGTAAAGCATCGCTCTTCCCCCGCTCTTTCCTGGGCGTTCCCTGACGTAGAGGTTACGCGGAATCGATCAACGAGGGCCGAGGAGCGGCCCCGACAGACTTACAGGCTCGGCTTGAGCACCATGAGCACGAGCCCTGCGACCGGTGTCAGCAGTGCCAGGGCCCCCCAAACCTCCCAGCGAACGGCGAGCGCCCGGTAGCGGACGTAGTCGAAGGCGCCGGATTGCGCGCCGTCCTCTGCGAGGGCCCGTAACCGCCGCTGTAGCGGCGCCACACGGAACATGAAGATGACCCCCGAGATCGAGAAGAGCACCAGGGTCCAGAGTATCCAGCCGGTCCCCAGGATCGGCAGGTTGCCGTGGACCGCGGCGGCGACGCCGCTGACGATGATGCCGATGACACCAGGGACCGTGAAGAACCGGTCGCTCCGAATGATGCCATCCATCGTATGAGCGAGGAGCCTGGGGTCGCGCGTGTGGGAGGCGTGGGCGTGCCAGAAGAGGCCGGTACTAATGTTGCCGAGAAACGCGATGACAGCGGTGATGTGAAGAAGCTTGAACAGGAGATACATGTGTGCTCTCCCTCCTATGTCGTGATCGGCCGGGACGCTTCCCGAGGGGGCGCCTCCTTCATAGGCTGTCTTCGGTTTCTCTGATGGGACGGTACGCGCCGAGTTGCTGCTTTTCAGGTCGTTGTGGGAGGGACAATGTAGCCCACCTTCTGCTTGACTTCCTGAAGCTTGGGCTCGGCAACCTCGCGAGCCCGAGCCGCGCCACTCCGAAGAATGCGGTCAAGCTCCGACGGATCCGTCACCAAGGTACGGTACTGTTCACGAACGGGCCGCAACGCTTCGATCACAACCTCGGCGACCTCGCCCTTCAGGGCGCCGTATCCCTTGCCCGCGAACCGGGCTTCGATCGTCGGGCGATCGTGGCACGTCAACAGCTCATAGATCTCGAGCAGGTTGTTGACGCCGGCTTTCTCGGGGGCATCGCTGAAAACGATCTCACGGCCGCTGTCGGTAACCGCTCGCGAGATGACCTCGCGGATATCGTCCGATTCATCGACCAGGCCCACCGCATGCCCACGGATGTGCGCGTCGCGCTTGCTCATTTTCCTGGTTGGATCATCGAATGCCCGGATGCGAGCTCCCCGCTGCGGGATGACCGCCCTTGGGAGGGTGAAGGTATCCCCATACAGGTGGTTGAAGCGCTGGGCAATGTCGCGGGCCAGCTCTACGTGCTGCTTCTGATCCTCGCCGACCGGGACTTCGTCTGCATCGTACAGCAGAATATCGGCCGCCTGGAGGACCGGGTACGCGAGCAGGCCCGTACCTACGCTCTCACGTTCTGCCGATACCACCTTGAACTGGGTCATGCGCTCCAGCCAGCCGACGGGGGTCACGCAACTCAGGATCCAGCAGCATTCCGCATGCGCGCGCACGTGGCTCTGCACGAAGATCGTGCTCCTCATAGGGTCGAGGCCTGCGGCGAGGTAGATGGCCGCCGCCTCGCGTGTCTGACGGCGCAACGCATCCGGCTCGGGCTGCAGGGTGATTGCGTGCATGTCGACGATGCAGAAGAAGTTTTCTTTTTCATCCTGCTCGTGGGCCCACCGACGGAGCGCACCGAGATAATTGCCCAGATGCAGTGTCCCGGACGGCTGAATGCCCGAGAAAACGCGCGGGCGGCGCCGATTGGGCGATTCAACCCTCATTGCCGATGCTCTGCCCTCTGATGCCGTGTCAATGGTCCAGAACGCCGAGCCGGGGGGTCAGCCAGCGTGTCAGTCCTGCAGGACGAAGGTGACCTTCAGCAGCACCCGGTACTCGGTAATCTCGCCCTTCGCGATAACGACCTTCTGGCTCTTGATCCATGCCCCGGTGAGGTTTTGAAGGGTCTTCTCGGCTCTGGCGATGCCCGACCGGATCGCGTCCTCGAAGCTCTTCGGAGAGGAAGCCTGAATCTCGGTAACCTTCGCGACAGCCATGACACGCTCCAGTCTGGAGAGATGACGTTGAGGGTTTGTGAATGGAGGATCGCGACCAACCTACCGTTAACCCGGCGTGTCGAAAAGGATACCGACAGTGGTTCGAAGGCGAGCCCTAGGCGGGTCGACGGTCGAGGAGGCGGTCGAATTCCTCGGGCAGGTCGGGCTTGATGCCTATGGCACGCACACGACGACGGTGACCGTATGGACCCTGTGCCAGCATCGGCTCGGATAGCGTAAGCCAGTGCGTGGGCGTACTCAGAAAAGTGAGATTGAAGCTTTCCTTTCCGAAGCTTGGCTTCTGGCAACCGACTTCTGCAATCCGCGCCCTCGGGACGCGAAGGGAACAGCGAAACCCGGCTCGGATAAGAATACAGTCAGCGTCGACCAGGATCGGGCGCAGGACGGTCGCGCGGTAGTCGGCGATCAACCACAAGGCGCCGTAGGCGGTGCCGATCGTGAAGATCCACGCGGCGATCGCGCTCCATGTGAGAAGGAGGACGTGCGCGGCGAACCCCTCGGCCGACATTGCGAGCAGAAAGGCGAGGACAATTCCAGCATGCCCGCTACGGCGATGCTGCGTGAAGGCGAACGTGCCTGGTGGCACGTGAGGCCGAGCCCACCACGCCCCAAAGGCGTAGTAGAAGACGCCGATCTCCGAGGCGAACACTGCCGCGACCCGATCGTTCTGAAGTAGCTCGAATGCCGCGCGCCGGAGTTGTTCGAGCGGGTCCGCGGCTTCATCGCGACGCGCCATTCGCAATGCCCCCGCGGCACGCCACCCGATCCAGGCCAGCAGGCCGAGTTCCATGGGGACGACCATTACTTCGATGATGCGCAGTGGCTGACGGTGGCCGGCGGGAAGAATCTGCGACGCGGCCAACACGCTGAGGACGAGGACTGGGGCGAGCATCACGATCGGCAGGCCCCGGCGGCGAACGACCAGGAGATAGAACGCCAGCGGAACGACTACCGTCATGTCGAGCGTAAGGCCGACCGCGACCGCGCTGGCACCCTCCAGGTGCGGCAGCCGGCTGGATACTCCCACTGCGGCTGTATACACGCCGGCCACGATGCCCGCGAAGAGCAGGGAAGACCCGCGATAGCGGCGTGCCTCAATCGCCGTCAAGGCCTATCGGGGAGGATGTACTCGAAATCGTAGGAATGCTCTCCGTCGGCGATGTTGATCACCATATTGCCCGCTAGACCCTCCAGCTGATCGGTGCCGGAGTCCGGCACCACGGTGACCGTTAGCTCGGGCGCGCCGCGGGTCATGGTGCCGCTGTGCTGGAGGATGAAGGTGCCCCGGCGGCCGTCGAGCGTTCCGCTGACCCGCTCGATCGCGACGTAACCGGCCGACCCTTCGATGCCCGTGCTGGCGCTCAGCATCTCGCCCCTGCTGGTGGCCTCGAGGTCGCCGTGGAACTGCTTATCGATCGACATCCTGGCGAGGTTCGCACCCTCGCCGTCGTCCGTCGCTTGCGGGGTCAGCTTCACGTCGAACGCTCCGCTTGCACGGTTCGTCACCATCGCCTCCGAACTCTCCTGCGCATGCGCCAGGGTGCCCCAACCATTCGTCGCCTGGCGAGTCGGGCCGATCAACATACTTACGATATAGATCCCGACCAGCAGCCAGACCATGCCGAACCATCTGGCCAGAGAGTCACGCGTAATCGCAGTGAGGCATCGCGATCTCTTCGATTGGCGGGACGGACGATCATCATCCGATGTAACCTCCTCGACGCCAATGCTGGGGCGCAAGGATCGGTTTTGTCACGGTGTCTTCGGCATCGCTGACCCCTGCGCGCAAGCGACGGCCCGCTCCAGCAGCAGATCGCGCTCGCGTGCGTTCTGCGTGAGCGATGCCGCCCGCTCGAACTCCGCGCGTGCTTCATCGAGGCGGTCGAGCCTGGCGAGCAAGTCGCCGCGCACCGCCGGCAGGAGGTGGTAGGTCTCGAGCGAGGGCTCCGAGGTCAGGGCATCGACGAGCTCGAGGCCCGCCGCGGGATCGAGCGCCATCGCGACCGCGACCGCGCGATTCAGCTCCACCACGGGTGAGGGAGCGAGCTGGGCGAGCGCGTCGTAGAGAACCGCGATGCGCGCCCAATTGGTTTCCTCGGGCGTTCGGGCTCGCGCGTGACAGGCGGCGATCGCGGCCCGGAGGGCGTAGGGCCCGAGCGCGCCTCCGAGCTCCTCGGCACGCTGGAGCGCGGCGAGCCCGCGACGGATGAGAAGCTGATCCCAGCGTGCGCGGTCCTGAACGAGCAACAGGACGGGCTCTCCCGACGGGCCCATTCGCGCATGCGAGCGCGAGGCCTGTATCTCCATGAGCGCGACGAGGCCGTGGACCTCCGGTTCCTCCGGGGCGAGCTCGGCCAGGATACGGCCGAGACGAAGCGCATCCTCGCAGAGCGCTGGTCGCATCCAGTCGTCACCGGCGGTTGCCGAGTAGCCCTCGTTGAAGATGAGGTAGACAACCTCGAGCACCGAGGGCAGTCGGGCGGCGAGCTCGGCCCCGCGGGGGACCTCGAAGGGTACAAGCGCCTCAGAGAGAGTCCGTTTCGCCCGGACGATTCGCTGGGCGAGGGTAGGCACCGGGACGAGAAACGCGCGTGCGATCTCCTCGGTGGTCAGACCACCGAGCAGACGGAGCGTCAGCGCCACGCGGGCCTGGGTCGAGAGAACGGGATGACAGGCCGTGAACATGAGGCCGAGCAGGTCGTCGCCGACGTCATCGTCTATGGCGGCATCCAGGTTCGGGACCACCCTCTGCCGGCTGTCGAGCTCATGACCGAGCTCCTCGTGCTTGCGCTCGAGCCGCTTGCTTCGACGCAGCTCATCGATCGCACGACGCTTCGCGACGGCCATGAGCCAGGCGCCCGGATTGTCCGGGACGCCCGACTCCGGCCACTTCTCGAGCGCGGCGACGAGCGCGTCCTGGGCGAGATCCTCCGCAAGGCCGACATCGCCCACCATCCGAGCGATACCGGCGATGAGTCTGGCCGATTCGATCCTCCAGATCGCGTCGATGGCACGATTCGCATTGGTAGCCGTCACGGCTACCAATCAGATCATTTTCCTCCGCCCATGCGAGCCCGAGGTCCGCCGCGCCTACTTCTGTGCGGCTGTCTGAGCGCGAAGGCGCTCCTCCAGCTCCTTTAGCTCGGGTGTCATCGCGGGACCGAAGTCCTCCGCCTCGAACACCTGGCGAATCTCGATCACGGACTCCTCGCCAGTTGGATTCGGGACGCGCTTCACCCATTCGATGGCCTCGTCCATCGACTTCACCTGAATCAGCCAGAATCCGGCGATCAGCTCCTTCGTCTCGGCGAAGGGCCCGTCGATGACGGTTCGCTTCCGCCCAGAGAACTTGACGCGCGCGCCCTTCGAACTTGGTTGGAGCCCTTCGCCCGCGAGCATGACGCCAGCTTTCGCCAGCTCCTCGTTGAACTTCAGCATCTCGGTGAGGAGCTCCTCGCTGGGGGGTATCCCCGCTTCGGTATCCTCGTTGGCCTTGACAATGAGCATGAATCGCATGGTCTACTCTCCTTCTGGTTTTGCGTTTGCGGCTGTGGTGCCCGGACACGCCACCGGGATTGTGACCAGGCTCTACTCATACGACGAATGGGGCTGTAGGAAATCGACATTTTGAGCCTCGCCCGGGCAAGCGACTGCCGTGGCCATCGCGGACGAGGCCGCGAGCAGACCAATCAGACAGAGAAAGTTCTCATAGGGGCGGAGAGAAGCAGCCACCAGGACGCCAGCTCGTCATAGAGCTTCGGATGTTCGCGGATCAGCTCGGACCGATTCACGCCACTCCTGGACTCCAGACTCGGCTCAGCGGACACCTTCCAAAAGCGCCGCCAGGGCCACGGGCTGGGTGCGGTTCGGGACGTGGCCGGCCTCCATCCTGAGCACCCGCCAGCCGCGAGCCGCGGCCCGCTTCGCGAAGGGAGTGAAGGGGTCGCGGGAAAGACCGGGCTCCACGGTCAGGATGTAGGTCCCGGGGATCCTCCGCGCGGCGCGATTCGTCAGGACGAGCGGGTCGGTCATGGTTCGCAGGGGCTGCGGGACATCCTTCGGGATCTGAGCGATGGAGTCGACCCAGACGGGAGGGACCATGCCCGTATCCGCGTAGCGGTCGATCAGGGTGGCCGTCTCGGGGCGCGCCAGGCGTCTCATGCTTTCGCCGGAATCCGGCAGAAAGGCATCCAGATAGATCAGGTGCCGGATGCGCTCCGGGACCCGGTCGGCCACTCCGGTAATGACCATGCCACCATAGCTGTGACCCACGAGGACGACATCCCGCAGATCTTCCCAGACGAGCACGTTGACGATGTCCGTGATGTGCGTGTCGAGGCCGATACTCGGGGACGCGAGATGAACCCGCTCGCCGAGGCCCGTCAAGGCGGGGCGGTAAACGAGATGGCCGTGGCCCGTCAGAATGGAATCGACCTGACGCCAGTCCCAGCTTCCCCCCCATGCCCCATGGACGATGACATAGGTCGTCCGGGAGGGTGGAACAACGGCGGTCTGTGAAGACGGGGGATCGGCAACGCTGGCCACCAGCGGACCCAGGCAGAGGAGGAAGCGCACCCTCAACCCGCCGCATCCTCCATGAGCTCCGTTCGCTCCTTCATCACCTGCTTGTACTTGGTGATCCGGCGCCCTTGAGCCACGAACTCCGGAATCACACCGAATCGACCGCGGATCAGCGCGCCGAGAAGCGCCCGGATGACGGCTTTGACCGGGAGAGCATCGTACGGAGAACATTCGTGCTCGGGCAGTCGGACCATCAGCCGCTGGAGCCCCTCGTCCTCGCCCACCTTTCTGACGACGATCTCCTCCAGCTCGCCTGGCGAGCCCAGCGAGCCTTCATCCCGTCCCCAGTAGTATCCGGGCAAAGCCTCGACATCACGGGCCCGCCACCAGCGGTGCAGCGCGTCGTCACCGCCCTCGGCGATTGCACCGGCCAGGCCTCTCGCCTGGATCAGCGCTTCTGTGATCCCGTCGTCTGGGGGGTGGATCGTGTGTGTCGAGAGGACCTGGTCGGACGGAAGGGGGCTCCGGTCCACCACGAGGACTCGTGCGCCGGACCTCGCCAGGAACGTGGCGAGAGCGGCCCCGGCGCAGCGTGCCCCCACCACGACGACATCGAAATGCCGGTCAGCCA
Organism: Gemmatimonadota bacterium; assembly: GCA_050732875.1. Classification (GTDB taxonomy): domain Bacteria; phylum Gemmatimonadota; class Gemmatimonadetes; order JACCXV01; family JAHWKZ01; genus DASRVA01. The sequence continues at coordinate 28,049 of JBOHRQ010000027.1, forward strand.
CGCGAGTGGCATCGAGGCTGCATTGCTGGCTGGGCCCGGTTCCGCGCCGGCCGGAGCTCAGCCCTCGGCGTCAGCCAGGTCGGCCACCGCCGCTGCCAGCATTCGCACCTTGGCCTGGTCGCCGGCGCTCTGCGCGTCATCCTCGAGCTGCGCCGCCAGCGCGCTCAGGGTCTCGCGACGATCCTGTCCCGAGCTGTCCTCGGCGGCGTCGAGCGCCCGCCGGGCATCGAGGATTCGGTCCGCCGCCAGCCCCTCCGAGCGCTCCAGCTGGTCGAGGTAGGTGCGCGCCAGCGCGAAGCTCGGTGGCCAGACGAACTGCTGCTGACCCTGGGCGTTCAGATAGTCGAGGTGGACCGTCCGCGCCGCGTCGATCTCGTTCTGCGTGAGAAACTCGCTCGGGGTCAGCTCGAGAATGTCGAGCCCGCGCGCGATCTCGGAGCTGACGATCGCCCCGTTGTACCAGTACACCGACCAGGACCCGGCGCTCACCATATCCGTGGAATCCATCGGCCCGCGGTCGAAGAAGGCGATCTCCTGCGGATTCTCCGGATCGGTCCAGTCGAATACCGAGATGCCGCCCTGGTACCATCCCTGGACCATGACGTCACGCCCGGGGATCGGGATCAGCGACCCGTTGTGGGCCACGCAGTTCTCCAGCGAGGTCTGCGGCGCTGGCAGCTTGTAATAGCTGCCGAAGGTCAGCTCGTTTCCGGCCAGCGTGAAGATCGCGTCGGCCCCCCACTCCCT
>JBOHRQ010000028.1:0-3057 GCA_050732875.1 Gemmatimonadota bacterium
GGCACAGCTCAGCATCCGCGTATCGCCCGTGGTCTCTGAGGCGGATTCCGGTCCGACGCTGGCAGGCCACTGACCGGCTGTGCTCGGTGTCGATCGGAACGACCTCGACGGACTCCAGGAGCCGCTCAGTCCGGGGGTCGAGCGCCAGGGGCTCGGGCTGGGACATGCGGACCTCTTTTCGACGCCTCGGCGAAGCGTGATCGGTGGATGGTGGGACCCGGTTCAGGAATAGCGCATCTACGCCGAAAATGTCAATCGCGTCAGCAAAAACCGAGCCCTGCGCCGTTCACTGCAGCCATGCCGTCGTGCGCCAGCTCGCGAGCCGTCCGGGTCGTCGGGTGACGGACACCACCCGGCTGTGGAAAACTCTTCGCTTCAGGCCAGCGGGCTGCTGGCGAGGACATCGAACTCCCCCGGCCTGACCGCTTCGTCACGGCGGAGCACGGCGGTGCGCGCGATCATCGCCCCGTTGTCGGTACAGAGGACGGGACGGGGCCACAATACCCGCGCCCGGCCCCCCGCCCGCTCGCTGACGGCCGCTCTCAGCGCCTGATTGCAGGCCACGCCGCCGGCCAGCAGCACGGTGGGAACGCCGCGATCGTCGGCGGCTCTGGCGGTCTTGTCGGCGAGAACTTCCACCACAGCGGCCTGAAATGAAGCGCACACGTCGTCGAGCCGCAACTCGACGTCCTCGGGTCCATGGTTCTCGACCCAATGCAGGACGGCCGTCTTCAATCCGGAGAAGGAGAAATCGTAGCCCTCGTGACCGAGCATCGGACGCGGGAAGCGGATCGCCGAAGGGTTCCCCTGCCGGGCCCGGCGTTCGATCAACGGTCCGCCCGGGAACCCCAGCCCGAGGAGCTTCGCCACTTTGTCGAAGGCCTCGCCGGCCGCATCGTCGCGGGTTCTTCCAAGCACTTCGTACCGCCTCCACTCCCGAACGAATACGAGCAGGGTATGTCCACCCGAGACGATCAGTGCCACCGCCGGCAGCTCCAGCGAGGGATGATCCAGGAGGTTGGCCACGACGTGGGCCTCGAGGTGGTGAACGGGGACCAGCGGGCGCCCCGTCGCCAGGGCCAACCCCTGAGCGAACGCTCCGCCCACAAGGAGCGAGCCGATCAGCCCGGGAGCGTGGGTCACGCCGATCAGGTCGATGGCTTCGGGCCGCAGGTCGGCCCGCTCGAGCGCGCGAAGGAACACCGGAAGGACGTTCGCGACGTGGGCCCGGCTCGCCAGCTCGGGCACGACGCCTCCGTACCCCTCGTGCTCGATCTGAGAGCTCACCTCGTTGGCGAGGAGCCGGCTCTCGCCTTCGAGGACGGCGATCGACGTGTCGTCGCAAGATGTCTCGATTCCCAGCGTGATTGACTTCATTCCTCGCCTTCCGGCCGGAGAGGCGCGACCCGGCCACGAATACGCACGCTGTCCGGGGTGACCCGCACGGTGCCCAGGCTCTCGGGGATGGCGATCGCGAGCCGTTCGTCGAACGCTCCGGGATCCGGCGAGATCTGCGAAAGGTCGAGGGCGAGCGACCCGATCGGACGGACCTCCGCAGTGACTCCCCGCACGGTAACGCGGCGCGGATCCAGCTGCATGTTCACGACCTGGTAGCCGTCGCCCGTCTCGGGCGCGCCGACCGGCGCGAGCGGCACCGTCCTCTCGATGAACCGGTCGGTGACGACCGTGATCCGGCTGGGCACGACGGCTGTGGGGACGACGTCGAGATCACCGGGCCGCTGCACGTCCTGGGGGCCCAGGTCCACCCAAACCGTGTCGCTCTCTCCGCCGCGGACCTCCTTGCGGATCGCCAGCTGGTCCTTGTCGAGACGCAGGAGCTCCTTCCCCGACCCGGAAAAGCGAACGTCGACTTCGTGGGGCACGTCGTTGGTGATGATCATGTCGCGTCCCTCGACGGCGATGCTGAGGGGGACGGGGTATTCGATGACCGCGTTCTCGTCCGAGGTCACGTCGAACCACAGCAGAAGCGCCAGCAGCAGGGCCACGACCTTGTAGCCCAGGTTCTGGGTGAACAGGTCGCGGAGCTGAGCGGCGAGCCCCGCCAAGATCGATCAGCCCGCCTCGTCGTCCGGGGCCGCTCTCCGCGTGCGCTTCACGGCGCTCATGACCGCGACACCGAAGAGAGCCAGGCAGACGACGAAGATCCAGGAGGCGGATACGCCGATCATGTTCAACCCCATGCCAACGGCCGCGATGAGGATGAGGAAGCCGATGAAGTAGAGGTAGAACCAGTCCATGCAGGCTCTCCGGCTGACGAATGAGGGAGCGCGTCTCCGCGCGCGCAATGTAGGGACGGTGCTCCGCTCCGACCACCGGCTGCCGGACATCTCGAAGCGCGGATCGAATCGAGCCCGCTTAGATGTTCTCGGCGATGAAGGGAAAGAGCGGCAACAATACCCTGTTCAGATACGCCGCCAGGACGGCGAACGTGTTGGTGAAGATGAGGACGCCCACCGCCACCAGGACCAGGCCGCTCGCGATCTCGATCGGACGCATCCACCCCCTGGCGCGACGGAATGCGGTCAGGAAGTAGTTGAATCCCAGCGCGGCGGCGAAGAAGGGGAGGCCGAGCCCGGCCGAATAGACGGCGAGCATGGCAACTCCCTCCCGAAGCTCCCCGCTGGTGCCGGCCATCGTCAGGATCGCTCCCAGGATCGGGCCGATACATGGGGTCCAGCCGGCTCCGAAGGAGAACCCCACCACGATCGACCCCAGCAGCCCCGCCGGCCGCTCGCGCAGGTGAACGCGCCGCTCCCGTCGCAGGAATGGAAACGTCAGAAGACCGGTGATATGGAGCCCGAACAGGACGATGACGGCGCCGGCGACTCGCCGTATCCAGATCTGGTTCGAGCGCATGAACTGCCCGACCGCGGTGGCCGACGCGCCCAGCGCGATGAAAACGAGCGTGAAGCCGAGGATGAACATCAGCGAATGCACGATCGTCAGTCGACGCACCCTGCCCCTGGCCTCCGGGCCGGGCTCGGCAAGCTCGTCGAACGTCAGGCCGGTGATGAACGACAGGTACGAGGGAAAGAG
>JBOHRQ010000028.1:3157-19824 GCA_050732875.1 Gemmatimonadota bacterium
AACCCGCCTCCCTGGCGCCCCGAGCCTACCCCACCGGGTTGACCCAGCCGGGGAGGGCGCTCAAAACGGCCAAGATCAAGGCGCGCGACCGAGGTCGGCCGAGGCGTACTGCGGGTACCCGCGAAGCGGGTGGGTACGCCGCAGGCCGGCCGACGGAGCGCAACGAAGAGCTTGGCCGTTTTCAGCGCCCGACTACCAGTCGTGGAGACGGTAGCCGATCGCTCTATACACCAACCTCGCCACCACGAAGTCCGGCGCATGAAGCCCCTCGATGGGAGCCAGCTCCACCACGTCCATGCCGATCACCCTCTTCTCGCGGAAGACACGCCCCAGAAAGCGCATGGTATCGTGCCAGAAGCCGCCGCCCGGCTCGGGTGTGCCGGTCGCCGGGATGACGGACGGGTCGAGAAAGTCCACATCGAAGGTCAGATAGATGGTATCGGTCAGCGCCGACAGCGCGGTTTCCATCCACTCGTCACCGTAGGCGATGCGGTGCGACCAGAAGACGGGCAGGTCGTGGGCGCGGATGAACTCGATCTCCTCGGGCGAGACCGCCCGGATACCGACCGGGACGACGGGGACCCCGAGCTCGTGCACCCGTCGCATCACGGAGGCATGCGACCAGGGCGTGCCATGATACTCCTCGCGCAGGTCCGCGTGGGCGTCGAGCTGGAGAACCGAGAGGTCCTCGAAAGAATCGCGGGCGGCCTGGACGGGCGCCGTCGTCAGGCTGTGCTCGCCGCCGAGGAAGACCGGAAACTTCCCGTCCGCGTACAGCCCGGCCGCTCGTTCCCGGAGCGCCGCCAGGAAGGCCTCCGGATCGTCCTGTGAGGCGACCGGGGCGGTGGTATGGATCCCCTTCCGCCAGGGCTCCTCGCCCAGCACCTCGTCGTAGAGCTCGACGTAACCCGACGCTTCCAGGATGGCCGCCGGGCCACGAGCGGTCCCCGCCCCGTAGGACACCGTCCGCTCGTAGGGCACGGGCACGACGACCGCGACGGCGTCCGCATATCCCGCATCTGCCTCCTTCAAACCCAGAAAGGGCGGCGCGGTCAAGTCGCCCCGGACCTCAGCAGATGAGCACGGCGGCGCCCACGACCGTCGTCCAGCGACCGTCCTTGTCCCCCACCGCCGACTGCGTGATGTTGCGCGTCGTCACGATCTCGTCGGAGATCCGCCAGAGCTCCTTGCGCTCGTCCCACGCCGCCTCCGCGTTGAACTCGACCCCGAGGGTCGTGGCCAGCATCTGGGCCGCCAGATCCTCGGCATAGTCGCCCGCCTTCTGATCGGTCTCCCCGTAGGAGTGGTGCTCGGAGAGGTAGCCGTAGCGGCTGCGGTCGCGCGGGATCGCCATCCCGATCGAGGCCGCGATGAGCCGATTCGGCTCGTTGGTCGCGGACTCGGCGATCACCGTGTACAGGACCTGCCCTGGCAAGAGCTTCGGCAGGGCTTCCTTGCGGGGTATCAGCTTGCACTCCGGGGGAAAGATGCTCGAGACGCGCACGAGGTTGTACTCGGCGATGCCAGCATCGCGGAGAGCGAGCTCGAACGAAGCCAGCTTCTCGCGATGCCGGCCGACACCCCGCGTCAGGCAGATTTCCTTGGCGACGAAAGCCACGGGTTTACCTCAGCTCTGGGGTTTCGGGATTTCCGGGTCGGACGGCTGCCGCGAGGAGGCCGCCCGCTCGATCTCCCTTTGCAGCAGCTCCTGGCGTCTCTCCTCGTAGCGCGCGAACAGCGGGTCCAGCCGCGGGTCGTTCGGCAGGCTGGGGACCATGACGATCAAGTCGCCCTCGACCGATTCGACCCGCACGGGATCGCCTCCGAGCCCCACCCGCGTCCGGGCCACCCAGCGACCGAGATCGCCCGCGGCGGCCACCCATGTCTCGGGGACCACCTCTTCGGGCGCGGTCAGCGATTTCCCGCCATGGCCGCTCAGGATCAGATCGATGCCGGGCACGTATTCCGCCAGCGCCCGGCTCCCCTTGTACGAGAGGTGGCTGAGAGCGACGACCAGATCCACGTCCTGGCGCCTCAGGTCGTCGACGCCACGGCGGGCGCTCTCCACGATGTCCTGGACGATGACGCTGTCCCGCATCGCTCCATCGAGCAGGATCGTGGGATTGTAGAGACCGATCACGCCGATCCGCCGGCCGCCGCGCTCCACGACGAGGGATCGCCGGCCGAGGTCCTCGAGGCCCACCACGTCGTAATTCGTGTGGACCCAGCTCATGGAGGTCTTCTCGATGATGGATCTGAGGAAGGCGGGGCCGTGGTTGAGATCCCACTCACCCAGCGTGAAGGCGTCGTACTGCATCAGATCCATGGCCTCGACCAGCGTTCTTCCCATCTCCGCGCCGATCTCGTTTTCCCCACCGCTGAAATCACCGGTGTCGAAAACGAGGATCGGCCCGTCGGAAGAACGGCGCAGGCTGTCGATGACCCAGGCGCGCTTCGCCAGGCCGCCGGTCGAATCGGACCGGCACCCGCAGGTGTCGAAGTAGCCGTAGGCGTCGCCCGTGTGGAGGATCACGACCTCGTCGGCCACCCCGCCACCGCAGGCGAAGAAGATGAGGGAGACCCACGCGGCCGCACCGAGCGCCCGACGGCCGGGCCCCGGTCGCGACCACCGCGTCAGAAGCGCCATCCCACGCCAAAATGGGTCTCGTCGCCGAGCTCGCTGACGGAGACCTCGCGGGAGATGTCGGCTTCGAAGCCCGCCAGATGGAACCCGATGCCGAAGGCTCCTCCCAGCTGGCGGTCGCCGTCGCCATCCTCGACGAAAGGATTGTCGGCGAGAAGAACGCCGCCGCGCACCTCGATCAGGTCGTGCACCGAGAGGACGGCGCCGAAATGCTGACTCGATGTCGACAGCTCCCGGAGATCGCTCTCGATGTCGAAGAGCAATCGCAGTCCGTAGGTCCCGGGAAGGTCGGGATCGATGGCGATGCCCACGCGCACACGGGACGGCAGCGACTCCTTGTCTCCCGTCCCGCTCCCGTCGGGACCCTCGCCCGTGTCATCGAACTCGAGGTCGGGCCCCAGATTGCGCAGCGAGGCGGCGAGGGCGAGCGGCAGAGTCGTCCTGGGGCGATAGACGAGGCCGGCATCGAAAGCCGGACCGCTGGCTTCGACGACACCGAGGTCGGAGCGGTACCACTTGGCGGTCAAGCCATAGGCCAGCTTCTCGCGCAACTCGCCGGCATAGGTGAGGCCGACCACCCATTCGGCGAGGTCGATGGTTCCGAGGGGGTCCGGCGACGTGTCGGTCAGAATCACCTCTCCCAGGTCCTGATAGACGAAATGTCCCGCCAGGGTACCCCATCCTCCGGCATAGGCCGCCGCGACGTAATTCCCGTTGAATCCCGACAGGTCATCACCGATGTCGGCCCCCTCGAAGCGGCTGTAGGTGACGGCGCCCCGATCGAGTCCGTAGATGGCGGCGGGATTGTAGGGCAGGGCCTGCAGCTCGGCTCGCTCGGCGACGACCGCCCGCCCCTGGCCGATCGTACGGGCGCCGAGCGGCAGCACGAGGCCGATCAGGCCACCGCTCTCGTCCGACTGGGCGCGGGATTCCCCGACACCGAATCCGAGAATGGCCATGACGACGAGGAAAAAGACGACGACGGGACGGCGCATTAGCCCTCGAATTTGCACGCGTCCGGAGGACGCTGCAAGAACCCTGGGAGTCACGGCGCTTTGAGGACCCGGATCGTCGAGGTCTCTCCGGCCGTCGACATGCGGACGACGTAGACACCGGAAGGAACCTCGCGCTCCGAAGCTGAAAGGCCGTCCCACTCCACCGCGAAATCGCCTGGCTCGCGATCGCCGTCGACCAGACGCTCCACCTCGCGTCCCTGGAGATCGTAGATCACGATTTCCACGGGTCCGGCCTCCGTCACCTGGTACTGGATGGTGGTCCGGTCACGGAACGGGTTGGGAAAGTTCTGCTCGAGCGCGCCGGCGCCGCCCCCGCCCGCCGGCGGCGGGGGCTCGCCGGGAAAATCCAGCAGAGCCGGCAGGCCGGCCAGCCGCTCGCCATACGCCGAGCGGACCGCGCGGACGGCGGCGACGAGGTCCGCCAGGAGGGGCAGATCCTGGTCGAGCTCCGGGTCCAGGGGCGAGAGCGTCGCGGGCGGATCTCCGGCCGGCCCGGCCCAGACGAACGCGGCCGCCGTGCGGTCGACGGCCCCTGCCTCCAGATCCACCGTCCCCCACGCCACCATGGCCCGCAGGTCGAAGCCCGGCTCGGCGATCGTCGGAGTCCGCGGAGGCACAGCCGCCATCGTGGCGTATCGCGTCCTGTCCTGGACCGGTACCGGCAGCACACCCGCGAACGGGCTTTCGGCCAGCTGGGTGATCGTGGTGCGACCTCCGGGGTTCTCCAGCGGCACGATCGCCAGGAAGCCGGGGGGTCCCGTGAATCCCGTCTCGTTGAAATCGGCGTCCCAGACGAGAAGCACCTCCTCCCCGTCGACCGCGAGCGGGGCGGCGGTGTCATCGTCGACCCCCAGGTCGGACACGGCGATATCCGGGTCCAGAACGATCCCTGTCCAGAGATCGCGGATCGTGTAGCCGGTGGCGCGGATCCGGTCGGAGATGTTGAGCAGGTCCCACTGGAAGATCACCGCGGTGTCCAGCCCGGGCTCGTCGAATGCGAAGGATCGCTGGCGGACCTCCACCCCGATCGGGATCGAGGGAATGGTGCCGGTGACCACCGATCTCCGGTCGCCGTAGACCGTGAAGAGCTCCTGGTCCGCGACCGGGACGGCCGGGAACTCGTCCTGGTCCTCGGGATTGGCGCTGTCGAGAACGCGGAAGCGCGGGTCGTTGGGGTCGAATCCTCCGACCGCCCCCTCCACCCATTCGATCTCTCCTATCATCTGCGGGTTGTAGCCGACGGTGACGATCGAGTCGGGGACGCCATCGGCGTCCACGTCCCCGATCCCGCCGATCCACAGCCCGGAACCGAACAGATAGCGGTTGGCGGAGCCGCGCGGGAAGTTCCCCACGTCGCCGGCCTCCAGGGCGAGCCCGAACCCGCCGCGGTTGGAGACCCGCAGAAAGACCCCGCTCGTGTCGTGGGCAACGAGGGAGTTGGCGGCCGGAAGGAGCTTCTGCGCAGCGGCCGGGGCCGCGCCTATGAGCAGCGCCAGCGACATCGTCGCGATCAGTCGTGGCATTCTTCGCAGAGCCCGTAGATCTCCACCTTGTGATAATCCGGAACGAAACGGTGCCGCTCGACGATCTCCGATTCGAGCCGCTCGATCCCTGGAGCCTCGAACTCGATGACCTTGCCGCAGCGGGTGCACACCAGATGCTCGTGGTGGGGGCGCGTCGGGCTGGGCTCGTAGCGCCGGAAACCCTCGCCGAAGTCGTGCTCCCGCACCAGCCCCGCCTCGACCAGAAGGCCGAGCGTTCGATAGACGGTGGCCTTCCCCACCGCCTCTCCTTCGCCGCGCAACCGCTCCATGATCTCGTCGGCCGAGACGTGGCGGTGGGTGTTGAACAGTATCCTGGCGATGCGCATGCGCTGGGAGGTCACCGGCAGGCTGGATGTCCGCAGGTGCTCGCGGAAGCGCTCGATGCCACGTTCGCCTCCGACGGTGGCGGTCACGAAGGATCGACGGAGTCGGAGGCCACCTCGGGTACGTCCGGGGAGGCCAGGAGTTGCGAAAGCCCGGCGAGACCTGCTTCCGGGCCATCCCCGGCAAGGTCGATCTCGCGATACGACGCCCCCTCCATTCCGCACCGCTCGATGAACTCCTCGAGGACGTCGGCGAGCGTCGTCCGGGGAAACCGGGCGCGGCGCACGAAGTCCCATCCGGCCTCTCCCGGGACTCCGATCCGCCCGCCCAACGCGATCATTTCCAGCCGGTCGTCTGCGCACGCCTTCATGACGAAGACGAGCGAGAAGGACGTCCCCCCCCGCTCCAGCGGCTCGAACAGATACGCGCGCTCCAGCGCGTCTCCGGGCGCGAGCGCCAGGATTCGCTCCAGCCGGCTCGTACGGGCGAGGGCCCCGGTGTCGTTCATGCGACTTGTGCTCGCCTCCGGAACTGCGGATCTTCGTGGCTGGCGAGCCGCAATCTCGCGGCCGCGCCGATCAACGTCAAACCATGACCGAGCCCGTGCGAATCGCTTCCCCCAATGTCCTGGCCGCGCTCGCTTACCCGCTGGGCGCGCCCGGCGCCCTCGTCTGCCTCTGGCGCGCAGGGAACGACCCGTTCGTGCGCTTCCACGCCTGTCAGTCCATCCTTCTCACGCTGGTTCTGATCATCCTGGCGACGGCGCTGCGCGCGGTGCCTCTCGTGGGACCGCCGCTGGCTCTGGTGGCCGCCGGGGCGCTGATCGGCACGGCCCTCTTTCTGGCGGCGAGAGCCTATCGCGGGTATTGGACGGCGGTGCCCCTGCTCGGCGATCTGGCGATCGCGAGCGTTCCCCCCGGTCTCCGGCGCTGAGGCGCCCGAGCTCGACAGACCTGCTGGCACGCTCCAGCCATCGCGGTCACGGATACGGGTGAAGCCCGCCGATGGAGTGGCGATCGCGCGTGCCAGTGCTTCCGCAACGAGGCACTAGCCGGCGATGGCCAGCGCACGTGGCTCCCGTTCCGGCGCCTCCGCTTCCGCCTCGTGTTCCGTCCTCGCTGCGTCCTCCGCCGGCTTACCCTCCGCCTCCGGCTCCAGCGATACCGAGACCAGGGAAGAGATCCCCGGCTCCTCCATCGTGATTCCGTACAGGTAGTCGGCCGCCTCCATCGTTCGCTTGTTGTGCGTGATGACAACGAACTGGGTGTCCTCGCTGAAGTGGCGGATCATCCTCAGGAACCGTCCCACGTTCGCGTCGTCCAGCGGCGCGTCGACCTCGTCCAGTATGCAGAAGGGGCTCGGCTTCACCCGATAGATGGCGAACAGGAGGCTGAGCGCCGTGAGCGCCCGCTCGCCACCGGACAGCAGGTTGATCGAAGCGATCCGCTTGCCGCGCGGGCTGGCAACGATCTCGATCGGCGATTCGAGCGGATCCTCGGGATCCGTCAGCCGGATCTCGGCCTGCCCACCCTCGAAGAGGGTCTTGAACGTGGCGTCGAAGTTGGCGCGGACGCTGTCGAAGGTCTCGACGAAGAGGTCCCGCGCGGTGCGGTTGATACGCCGGATCGCCTCGTCGAGCTGGCGCCGGGCGTTGACGAGGTCGTCCCGCTGCCCCGCGAGGAATTCCAGCCGCGCCGATTCCTCCTCGAACTCCTCGAGGGCGAGCATGTTGACCGGTCCCAGATTGGCGAGCTTGCGCCGGACCTCTTCGAGACACGCCGTGAGCTTCTCCAGGCCGAGGTCCCGCTCCTCCTGGGAGAGGGGGTGCCGCTCCGACAACGATCCCAGATCCGTCGTGCCGTCGTAGCTTTCGGCGAGGTGGGCGAGCAGCGTTCCCCGCTCGTGGTCGATCTGCTGGCGCGTGAGCTGTCGCTCGTGCCGGCGCTCGACGATCTCGGAGTGGTCTCGCCGGAGCGTCTTCAGCTCCGACTCGAACGAGGCCCGTCTCTCTTCGATCTCACGAGCACCCTCCAACCGGCTCCGGAGCTCGGCCTGGGCCCGATCCAGCTCCCCATTGAGGGCCTCGATCTCCTCGGCCGTGGCCCGCTTCTCCTCCTCCAGCCGCTCGATCTCCGCCTCCAGGCGAGACCGCTCCGCCGCGCGCTCGGTCCGAGCCGCGTCCAGCGCCTGCTCGCTGGCCGAGATGTGCTCGATCTCACGCTCCACGGCGCGCAGCTCCGCCTCGGCCTCGGCCACCTCCAGCTCGATCGCATGACGGGCCGTCAACCGCTGCGCCCGCGCCTCGTCGTGCCTCTCCAGGGCGACGCGGACGTCATCGAGTCGCCGCATCACGCGCTCCGTTTCGGCCTCGATCTCCAGGCGGGTCTCATCGATTGCCCTCGCGGTTGATTCCGCCAGCTCGCCGACGCGCTCCTGCTCCTCGATCTGCGCCGCCAGCTCCTGCAGCCGGCGCGCCACGTGGGCGGCCTGCTGCTCCCCCAGAGCCTCGGCCTCGCGTGCGGCACGATGCCGCGCCTCCAGCTCGGAGACCCGGGTCGTCGTGTCCACCAGGGCACGCTGTCGCGCCCGGAGTTGGCTCTCCACGGCGACCGCCAGATGGGCCGCCGCGGAGATGGCCCGCCGGCCGCGCTCGCGCTCGGCCGTGGCCTCGGCCAGCCGCCGGCGGCGCGCCAGCAGTCCCTCATCCGTGCCGGCTCCCGCGGCGCGCCAGCGTCCGACAGGCTCCAGAAGCGTGCCTTCGAGGCTCGCGATCACGTACGTCCGCTCGGCCTCGGGGTCCTCTGCCAGCGCCCTCCGGCAACGGAAAGCGGCTTCGGCGTCCTCGACGAGAAGCAGGCGCTCGAAGAGGAAGGCGAAACGAGCGCGAACGTCCCCGTCGGTCGTCCAGCGAACGGCGTCGACCCCGCGAGCCAGCACCACCGCCGCGGCCGCATCCGGGATGGGCGGCGGGGGTCCCGCGGGCACAAGCTCCGGGATCAGGAAGTCGGCCCGGCCCGCATCCCCGAGATCCCTGGCGGCGCGGCGCGCGGCCTTCAGGTCACGCGCCAGCAAGCCGTGGCCCAGGCTCTCGAGATAGCGATCGAGAGCCGGCTCGAAGCGCGCCTCGACGGGCTCGATCGCCTGGGGCAGCGCCCCGGCGATCCCGGTCCCGTCCGCTCTGCCTTCCAGGAGGGCCCGCATGCCCCCCGCATAGCCTTCGAAGCGAGCCTCCATTCCCGCCAGCTCCTCGACCCGGCCGGCCGCGGCGTGCTCGGCCGCCCGCTCGCGGGCCAGCCGGTCGCGGGCGCGTGTAAGCCCAGCGTCCGCTTCGAGGACCGCGGCCTGTCGCTCCGCCTGCAGTCGCGCAGCGGCGGCCCGGGCCCCGTCCAACTGCTCCACCATCTCGCGGGCGCGGACGATTCCCGTCCGCGCCTTCTCCTCCTCCTTGCGCCGAGCGGCACGTTCGACGCCCAGCACCTCCAGGCGCTGCCCGGCGCTCTCTCGCGCGCCGGTCTGTCGCGCCAGGGCCTGTCGGACCTCGGCCAGCCGCTCCCGGAGGGACTCGGCATCGTTCATGAGCTCGCCGCGCTCGACCTTGAGCTCGCTGTAGCGGGACTCCTCGTCACCGGTTCCGGTCTCGTGGTCCCGGCGCTGGGCCAGCTCCCGGACGCGCTCGAGTGCACCGCGGTGGTCGACATCGAGATTGGCGCGGCGCTCGGCGAGATCGTCGGCGCGGACCCTGGCGCGCTCGGCATCCGCGGCCAATGACTCCAGACGATGGGCATGATGCTTCAGGCTTTCGCCCGTCACCAGCAACGAATCCTCGCGGCGCGAGGTCCTCCTGCGGAGCTCCTCGACCTCGACCCGGAAGCGGTCGGCCGCCTCCCGCATCGCGATCAGCTCGAGCTCGAGGGACTCGTGCCCGGCCTCGCGCTCGGCCAGCAGGGCGGCGTGCCGGGCCTGCGCATCCTCCAGCGAGGCGAGCTCCTCCCCGAGCGGCTCCAGACGCTCGACGAGCACCGCCATCTGGAGCGCAGTCACGTGCACGTCGAGCCGAATCTCCTCATCGCGATACCTCGCGTGACGCCGGGCGCGACCGACCTGTCGCCGCAGCGCGGCCACCTTGCGGTCGACCTCAGCCACAATGTCCTCGACCCGGGCCAGGTCGTGGCTGGTCGCCTCGAGCTTGCGCTCGGCTGCGCGGCGGCGCGTCTTGTAGCGAGTCACGCCAGCCGCTTCTTCGAAGATCGTGCGGCGTTCCTCGGCGCGTTCGGACAGCAGACTATCGACCATCCCCTGCTGGATCAGGGAGTAGGCGTGCGCCCCGACCCCCGTCCCCAGGATCAGGTCCTGGATGTCCTTCAGCCGGCAGGGCTGCCGGTTCAGCAGATACTCGCCCGTCCCGTCCCGGAACACGCGCCGGGAGATGGCCACCTCGGCGTATTCCACGGGCAGCAGGCCGTCCTCGTTCGAGAAGTGAAGCGTAGCCTCGGCAAGGTTGATGGGCTTCCGCTCGCGGCTGCCGCTGAAGATCACCTCGTCCATGCGCGAGCCGCGCATGAACGTCGGGCGCTGTTCGCCGAGGACCCAGCGGATCGCATCCGAGATGTTGCTCTTCCCACAGCCGTTCGGGCCGACGACCGCGGTGATGCCGGGGTTGAACTCCAACGTGACCCGATCGGCGAACGACTTGAAGCCGAACATCTCCAGCCGTTGAAGCTTCACGGCACAGGCCTCCCTCGAGAGTTTCGCCAAGGTGGGGCGTTCCACAGGAAAAGCGGGCCTTGTTCTCCGCGAACGGGAATCACGATTCGACCCGCGTCGTGAGCCTGGCATTCTCCGCAGCTGCGTGCAGGGACCCCTCGAGCAATCGTGACTCCTCCGCCGTCGCATAGGCGCCAGCGTAGACCCGGGCCGGCCCCGAGCCGGCCACGTAGGCGGGGATGCCCCTTTCGCGCAGCTCGGCCCGGCGGCGCTCGGCCTCCTCGCGCGACGGGTAGGTGCCGAGCAGGAACGTGAGCGGTGTCGCGCGGACAGCCCCGTCCGCGACCAGTCCGCGTGCCAGCAGGCTGCGGAGGGCCAGACCGGCGGCCGCCGAATCGGCGAAGCTTCCGGCGTAGACACGGTGCCACATTCCCCGCTCGTCGAGGGCGACCGGGGCGACGAAGGCGCTCCAGCCCTCTCTCTCGAGCCGTCCCACCGCCTCGAGCGCGCTGGCTTGGCTCTGGAACGACCCGACGTGCAGGGAGTACGGGACCGGACGCCCGGACGTCTCCACCACGTCCTCCGACAGGGCGCCGGCGGTGCTCGTCTGCCCGACGGAATCCTTCCCCAGCGAGACGACGGCCCCGGGGTCCCGGTCCGATTCGTCCTCGAATCCGATCGGACGGCGATCGATGTCGAGGCTTTCGCCCCCGCTTCCCCGCGGCTCCTCGACGGTCGCGGGGAAATCCAGATTGGGGAGCAGGCGTGCGCCGAGGACCATCCCCCCGAGGACGACGGCGGCCACCCCGGCCGATGCCATCATCCTCCGCCGCCGGCGCGCCGGCCATTCCCGCCCGTCGGCGAGGCGCTCCTCGTCGGGGAACTCGATCTCCTCGAATCCAGCCAGGTCGTGCGGCGCTTCCTCCGCCTCCGGACCGCCCCCCTCGAACAGGCTGAGAAAGGCGACGTCCTCATCCGCCTCGGGCGGCGTCGAGAAGACCGCGCGGCTACGGAACGGGTCCGTCACCGTCGCGGTCATGGCCGCCACCGGCGGGGGCTCCGTGCCCATGGACCCCGCCAGGAGCGAGGGGATCGGACCCACGAACCGATGCGCGGCCGACGCGAGGTCATGGGCCGCCTGAGGATCGCCGACCAGACGGACCACCATTCGCTCGCGACCGATGAGCGCCGGTTCCTCGTCCTCGGCCGTCACCGCGATCAGCGCGTCGCATAGCGCGATGACCCCGGCCTCCGAGACCGGTTCGCTGGACGGCAGCGCCATCACGACCACCCGAAAGTGCTGCTTGAGGCGATCCAGGGCGCCCCGAACGGCGGGCGCATCCTCAAGGGGCGAGCCGGTCAGAAAGCGCGTCCCGCCCGTCAACACGGCGAGACCGGGCAGCGCCGTGTCGCGCACGCAGCGCTCGAGCGGGACGCCATAGTGGACGTGATCGACCAGTCCCTGCTTGAGATCGAGCCCGGTCAGCCGCTCCAGCCAGCGCAGGTCCTGGCTCAGATCGACAAAGACCGCGCGCAGTCCCGCGCGGGCCAGCAGCGCGGTCGAGAGAAAGGCGAGCAGGCGGGCGTTCCTACCCTCGCCCTCGAACCGCAAGCCGACCAGGGTGGCGTCTTCGCGCGCCTGCCGGCCGATCTCCTCGATGGTCTTCGCGTAGGGGGCATAGCGCGTCTCGAGGGCTTGTGCACCGTGCCGTGAACGAAGCGCTTCCAACGCGTCCCGCCAGAAGCGATCGTCCAGATCCAGTTCCCGCATGGGGCCGCGGGCGGATGTTCCGAAATCATTCACCGTGGACCTCGGTCTTGGCTCTCGCCAGAGGGCGAGCGCCGGCTCGATATCTCGATCCGTTCCGTGGGCGGCCGCACTGATTGCCAGGCGCGACAGACCCCCGGAGAGACTACTCCGTCACTTTCAGGATGGGGGCTTGATTCGGATGGGTATCGCAGGCTCTCGCCCACGACGCACCAAGACTACCGCGTGCCGGCCCCGGAATCAACCGGGCGGGCGGAACTCGCGACTCTCTTTCGCGTGGAGCGGGCCTTGCTTAGAACTCAGGAGCGAGGGTGAAGACCCACCTCCCGCTCCCCACCTCCGCCATATCCGTCCGCAGCGCATAGTCGAGCCTCAGCACCGCGAAGCCGAACATGTTCATGCGGACGCCGGCGCCGAAGGCCGCCCGGGCGTCGACGAGACGGAACCCCAGCGGACCGCCGTCCTCGCTGGTGGAGAACCGGAACGTCCGGCGCGTGCGCTCGCCGGTCACCGGATCGCGTGGCCGCTGATGCTCGCAGAGGTCGTCCCCGCAGCTCGCGAACCCCAGGTCGTACCAGAGGGCGCCCCGGATCGGGGGGAACCCGGAGGAACCGAGGCGGGGTTGCTCGATCAGCGGAAAGCGGAACTCGAGGTTGAAGAGCCCGACGGTCGTCCCGATCAGGCTTCGATTCTCGAAATCGAACCCGCGCAGGAGCGTCGGGCCGCCGATCGACTGGAAGCGGAGGTTGCTATCCTCCTGCCCGAAGGTCCCGAGATACAGCATGCGGGACGCGATCGTCCATCGACGCCCCAGCAGCCAGTACTTGCGGACATCACCGTAGAACTGGTTGAAGGACCGGTCGCCGAAGGCGCGCTGCCACTCGAACCGCTGCCGGCTCCCACCTACGGGCCCGGTGGACCCGTAGAACGCCGTGTCGTACACGTACGCCACCGACGGAGAGATGAACAGCTCGTTCGGCAGGTCGTTCTCCACATCCGGCGTGGGATCGAAGAAGTCGAAGCGAACCTCGCGCCGGTTGACGTGGGTGAGGACGCCGCCGACCTCGATCCGGCGGAAGCGGCTGAACGGATACGCGCCGAACGCCTGCACGCCGCGGAAGATGTCGCTGCGGAACAGGAACGGATCGCCGAGCGAGGCCGTGGTGGCCGGGAGAAAATCGCTCCGGAACTGGAAGCCCGTGACGCCCCAGTTCATCCGCTTCTTGAGGTTGGCGTAGGTGAAGAACAAGTCGCTGTCGCTGATCGATCCGTAGACCGACGCCGCCACGTAGAGATTGTGGTCTCCGAGCAGGTCGCTGAAGGCGAGCTGGGAGGCGCCGAACGCACCGACCCCGGTGACGAACCCGACCTGGGGCTGGGTGATCAGATCGGGCTGGAAGCTGATCTCGTAGTCGTGTGTCGAGAACCGCGACGTGTCGCGCGGAAGACCGACCGTGGGATCGCTGAGGAGGGTCGCGATGTCTACTGGCTCCTCGAAGGATGGAAGCCGTACGCCCGGCGCGGACGGGCGGGCGCCCGATCCCTGCCGCTTACGATCACCGAGGTAGTAGGAGACGGCGTCGGGCTGTCGGGGCTCGGCCGAGGCGACCTCGCCTTCGTCCTCGTCCGGCTCTCCGGGCTTCCCCTCATCACCGGGGCTTTCCGGACCGGCGGCCCGCTGGGGCTCCTTCCGAGCCCCGTCCTCGATGGCTCGAGCCAGCTCCTCGGCGCCGACGGCCACCGCCGCGCGCCGCTCCGGCGTCCTGACGGGCGTCGCGGGCCGGATGAAGGCCCGCGCCACCAGGTCGAACTCCCCTTCGTCGTCCGGTGCGTAGGGCTGGTCGACGAGCCGCAGCGGGTCGTCCAGCCGGTACAGGTCCCAGCCCGCATCGGAGAAGGCGCTGAACACGATGCGACTGCCGTCCCGCGACCACGAGAAGGCGGGGCTCGACTCGATGATCCCGCTCACCCCGGTCAACAGATCGGTGAGCTGGTAGGTCAGCTCGGTGTCGAAGTCGTACAGGAAGATGTTCGTGATGCCGGTGCGATCGGACAGAAAGGCCAGCGTCCGGCCGTCCGGGCCCCACTGGGGATTGATGTTCTTCCCCTGCGGGTCCGGGGCGTAGGTCACTTCGTGGGTCTCGAGGTCCAGGATGCCGATCTGGTAATCGCCGTAGGCGAGCAGGTCGAAGTCGGTTCCCGCGCCAAACTCGGTGGTGAAGGCGATGCGGCTGCCGTCCGGCGACCACACCGGATCGCGTTGCGCGTAGCGATCGTCGGTCAGCCGCTCCAGACCCGTCCCGTCCCGGTTCACGACGTAGAGATCGCTCGTGCCCCCGATCTGGCCGGTGAACACGAGCTGCTGTCCATCGGGCGACCAGGAAGGCGTCTCGATGCCGTCCAACTCGAAGTGGTGGGAGGCGACGATCTCCTCGTCCTTCACGCGCATGATGTAGAGGGCGTCGCGCTCGCCGGCCTTGCTCGAGAAGGCCAGGAATTGCCCGTCGGGCGAGAAGGCCATGCCCACGCGCAGAAAGCGCAGACTCTCGAATGTCTCGGAGCGTTCGCCCTTCACGATCTTGTCGGCGTCTTCGCCGTCGATCGCGTCGGCGATATAGATGTCGTTGAAGTAATCACGGTCGGAGACGAACGCCACCTTGCTGCCGTCGGGACTCAGCGCCGGCCCGATGTTGAGCGAGGCTCCACGCTTGACGTGGTTGGACAGCCGGGTCGCGAAATCCCGGGCCGACGGGTACTCGACGAGCTGCGGCACGTATGTCTGCCGCACCGCCTCCAGCCAGTCCTCTGACAGCTTGTCGAGCGAGATGTTCAACGAGGACTGGATGGCGTCACTGACGCCGATCAGCGGCGCCTTCTGCATGATCTCACCGATCTTCTCGTCGCCGTACTTGGTCCCGATGTAGTACCAGAGCGCCTGACCGAAGCGATATACGCGGATGTCCCGCACGCTCGAGAGCTCGTCGATCGAGGTCAGATAGCCGGCCATCGATCCGTCCCGCAGCCACATCGCGGTGAGCGGGTCGATGGATCCGGTGGACAGGTACTCGGCCATCCCTTCCGCGAACCACAGCGGCATCCGGAAGGCGAACGGATTGCTCCCCTGGGACAGGGCGCCGCGGCGCAGGATGTCGAACTGGAAGGCGTGCACGAGCTCGTGCGTAAGCGTGTGCTCGAACTCCGGATACGCGCTCGGGAAGAAGAGAACGATCCGGTTCCTCAGCCCCTCGGTGATGCCGGCGGTCCCCTCCGAGATCTGGAAGCGGAAGATGTTGGTCTGCTGGAAGTCCGACTGGGACGCATAGAGGATGAGGGGCTTTCTCTCCTCCCATTCGTGGCGGAAGACCTTGGAGAGTCGCGTGTACGCCCGCTCGGCCATCCGCGCAGCGTCGAGCACGGCGTCCTCCGCCTCGGGATAGTAGTGGATATCGAAGTGCTCGGTCCGGAGGACGCGGAAATCGAAGTCCTTGTACTGGACCTTGTTCTTCCCGAACTGGGCGTGGGCCGCCGGAGCCGTGACGAGAAGGGCGACGAGCGCGAAGAACGCGCCTGGGTAGCGGTGGGATCGACGCGTGGGGATCACTCTCCTTCCGAGGCCGGTGGGCCGTTCGGAGCTAGATGGCAGCGGGCGGCTGGCGGACGCCGGCATCAATCGTACACCGCCTCATTGGAACGGTCAATTACATGAAGAAGCGACTCCCGGAACGGGGCGTTTAATCGAGGTCGCGAACGGTCTCGGAGCGATTCGAACCCGAGTCGGGCGACTCGGCATCCAGGGAGTCGAAGGTTACGGCGGGGGCGTCGGCCCAGAGCCGCTCCAGCTCGTAGTAGCGGCGCGCCGCCTTGTGGAAGACGTGGACGACGAAATCCACGTAGTCGAGCAGGACCCAGCGGCCATTCTTGAGCCCCTCGACGTGCCAGGGGCGCATCTCCTCCCGCACGAGCCGCTCCTCGATCCGGGCGGCGATGGCCTTGACCTGCACGTCGCTCTCGCCGCTGACGAGGACGAAGTAATCGGTGGCCGAGGTGAGCCCGCGGAGATCCAGCAGCACGACATCCCCGCCGCGTCGGTCCGCCGCTTCGCGCGCGGCCGCCTCGGCAAGCACTCTCGAGTCGGCGCCGCCCGATGGACTGCGGCGCCGGCGTGGCCTCAAACCGGCTCCCGCTCGACTCGGACGCGGATCGGGACCGTCACCTCCGGATGGAGCCGGAGGGGAACCTCGTATTCGCCGATCGCCTTGATGGGTTGGTCCAGCTTGATCTGCTGTCTCGACACGTCGAATCCGAGCGTCTCGAGCCGCTCCGCGATGTCGGCGATCGAGACCGATCCGTAGAGCTGGTCCTCCTCGCCGGCCATCTCCTGGAACGACAGCTCCAGGGTGGCCAGGTCCTGCGCCAGCGACTCGGCCCGGACCTTCTCCTCGCGAAGCCGTTCCGTGTACTTCTTCTTCTCCTGCTCCACGCGGTGCTTGTTGGCTTCCGTGGCCAGGTATGCGAGGCCGTGGGGCAGGAGGTAGTTACGGGCGTATCCCGGAGCGACGTCCACGACGTCGCCGGGTTGACCGAGGTGCTCGACCTCGGACCTGAGAATCACTTCCGTCGTCTTGGCCATGGCTGGATGTCCTATAGAGTTATGAAGAATTCAGGGC
>JBOHRQ010000028.1:19924-27087 GCA_050732875.1 Gemmatimonadota bacterium
TGGGCAGCGCACGTCCCCGACACGCGTCGCGGAAGGATCTTCCCCCGGTCACTGGTGAAGCGATGGAGGAGGTTCTCGTCCTTGTAGTCGATGGCAACCTTGGTCTCGCAGAAGTGGCAGGTCTTGCGACGCGGCACGTTATTCCTCCTCATCTTCGTCGCCGGGCTGGGTCACCGACGGCTCGGCCGGCTCCACAGGGTCCACGATCGTCAGGTGCCGCAGGACCTGCTCGTCGATGCGGGCCAGGCGTTCGAGCTCGGTCAGCCGCTCGGGCTCGGTCTCGTAGCGCAGGATCACGTAGATCCCCTGCTCCTTCTTACCGAGCGGATAGGCCAGCTTCCGCTTTCCCCAGTGGGTCACGTCGACGGCGCCGTCCTCGCCGTTGTCGATCGCGCGCTTGAGGCGCGCGACCTTCTCCTCGACCTGGCTCTCGTCCAGGGAGGAATCCAGAATCAGGACGGTCTCGTAGGGTCTCCCCACGCGGTTCTCCCTTCGGTCTAGGGCGGTCCGCCCCGCGTGGGACGGACAGGGTGGTTGGAAGTCATTAAAAGTACCACCGCGCCTTCTTCTCCGTCAACGCATTGGGTCTCCTCCGCCGAGGGCGGTATCTTGGCTCCATGAGCGTCGACACGACCGTCCGCCAGCGGGTGGCCGAGCGCCTCCGAAGCGCGATCCCCGAGGCTCTCGTCGAGGTCATCGATCTCACCGGCACGGACAATCATCTGGAAGCGAGGGTCGTCTCCCCGGCCTTCGAGGGAAAGTCGCTCGTCGAGCGCCACAAGATGATCTATGCGCCTCTGCGCGACTGGATCGACGACGACACCGTGCACGCGCTGGCGGTCAAGGCCTGGACTCCCGAGCAGCGTCAAACCCTGTCTGATCGTTGAATGTGGGCAACTTTTCAACCGCTTGAAGGAGTGACCCCCATGCGACCCGAGGTGAAGGACCGAATCGAGCGCGAGATCCGTCAGCATCCGGTGCTGATCTACATGAAGGGTTCGGAGATGTTCCCGCGTTGCGGCTTCAGCGCCGCAGCGGTCGACGCGCTGCGCCGGTCCGGGGCGGAGGGCAGAATCCACTCGGTCGACGTACTCACGGATCCGGAGCTCTGGGAAGCGGTCAAAGAGTACAGCGACTGGCCGACGATCCCGCAGGTCTACGTCGGCGGGGAATTCGTCGGTGGCTCGGACATCACGCGCGAGCTCCACGTCTCGGGCGAGCTGGAGCCGAAGATCCGGATCGCACTGGCCTCCAGGGAGACAAACGGGCGCGGTGGAGAGGGGCCCAGCCCCCCAGACGATCAGCGGGCGTGACGGGTCGTTACGATCAGCACGCCACCGCCGCTCGCATCGCCGTATTCGATCGACGCGGCGGCGCTCGGCAGGAACTCGATTCGCTCGACGTCCTCGGGCTGAACGAGCGAGAGCACGCAGGTGTCGTAGATCCGCTGGCCGTCGAGGACTACGAGTCGCACCATCCCGTTGCGCGACAGCAGCACGGAGCAGCTTCCGCGGACCTCGTGCCGTAGACCTGGAATGTGACGTTCGAGGATCTTGCCCAGCGGCAGCGGCACCGCGCTTATGTCCGCCGCCGTGATCACGTACAGGCTCTCCCCCCGCGCTCGGGCCTCCTCCTTCTCCGGCTCCAGGACCACGTCGATCGGATCTGCCAGAATGGGATCCGCCGGGAGCTCACGCGGGACCGCTGTCGGGGCCGCTGCCGGGGCCGCTGTCGGGGCCGCTGCCGCAACGGGGGGGGGCACGAAGGGAATGGGCTCGGACGGGAAGCGACGGGGGGTCTCCGTGTCCGAGGGCCTCACCGCAACGACGTTCACCACTTCCCCACTGTCCTCCTCGTAGGCGAGCAGGACCGGACCGCGCTGGCTGGGGTCCATCGTCAGATGACTGTAGAGGTCCGCCGCGGCCCATCGCACGACCGGCATCCGGATCCGCCACCGGGGGACGATCCACTCGCCGGTCGGAAGCCGGTCGAACTCGACACGCCCGCCCGCCTCGACCCGTCCCATCGACCTTGGCAGGCTGGTGTATCCGAAATCGAGTCGTGCGAGCTCGGCCGTCCGCTCGTCGAGCCAGAGAGTGCCTCGCACATCGACCTGGTTTCCATGGTCGGTCGGCTCGAACGCCAGCCCGACAAGACCCGGCTCGGCCTCGCTCGTGGGAACCACCTGGAAACAGTGGTGGTCGAGGAACCAGTCGGAGAGCAATGTCGTGGCATCGGGGGCATAGTAGACCTGCGTCTCCCCGTCCAGCTGGGCGAAGCCCCCCCTGGCCAGGCGATCCACGTCGAGGGCCACGTAGGGGCTGCCCCGGCTCAGGCCGCGACGGGTCTCCGTGCGTTCGTCCTCGACCCGTTGCGTCCACGGGTCGAGCCGTCTCTCGGTGTTCCGGACCGCGTATCGCAAGAGTCCTTTTCGCTGCGTCCAGGCGGTGGCGTTCAAGGCCTTCCGCGCCTCCTCCCACACACGCGCCGAGAAAAGCTCCTCGCCCGGCCGGATGCGGCAACCGGACTCCACGGACACATCGATCCCCGCGAGCTCCACGGGCTCCACGCGCACAGCGAGGCGGTACTCGATCGTCCTTCCCGCGGGCACGTGGAAAAACGGGGTTACGACGGTGAGGTAGCCGATCCGATCGACGCCGAGCCGGTATTCACCGGGGACGGTGACGGAGATCTCGAAGTCCCCATCCCGTCCGGTCAGGGCGGCTCCCCGCTGCGAGCCCGCCCTGTCCAGGAGCACCACGAAGCTGCCGACCACGGCCTGCCCGGAGGTTTCTTCGACCACCGTCCCGCGGACGACCTGCGCGGCGACCGGCGCGGCCAGAAGCAAAAGGAGGAGCGACGTGGGGAGGATCGATCGCATGTGAACCCGCTCTCTGAACGGTAGCCGCACGACGGGCGTTTGCGCAAACCCGGAGAAAGATCCTTCGAGCCGCGCTCATTCTGTTCGCTCACTCTGTCCCCTATACGACATACGACAAGAAGGTCTTGATTGGCTCGCTGCTCGGTGTGGCCGACGACGATCACGCGCGGCCGGCTGGTGTATTCCGTTCCATCCGGTTCATTCTTTTCTAGACCTCGCCATGCTGTCGGCCACACCATTCGAAGTGGCCTGACTACCATCGACTGCATGACGGTCCCCGCTCACCGCCCTCGAGGGCTTGACGTAGCGACCGTTTAGTGTCATGGTAGCAGTAGCCTCACCCAGCCAGTGGTGCCCATGAACCGCAGCCAGGAGGTTCCATGGACTTCGAATTCCTGTTTGAACTGATCAAGCGACCCCTGGAACGAGCGAGGAGACCCCTCGCCTTCGTTCTCCCGCTTGCCCTCCTCTTCCTGCCCTCCGCCGTCTTCGCCCAGGCCACGATCCAGGGAGCCGTGACCGACGTGAGCGGCGTTCCGCTCGTGGGAGCCCAGGTCCAGATCGTGGGGACCGACCAGGGCGCGGTCACCGACGCCGATGGCCTCTACCAGATCACCGGTGTCGCCACCGGGCCGGCCGACCTTCAGGCGGTCTATCTCGGCTATCGCACCGAGGCCCGGTCCGCCACCATCGCCGCGGGGAACAACACGGTGAACTTCGCCCTCGCCGCGAGCCCGATCGAGCTCGACGCCATCGTCGTGACCGGCACGGCGGGCCTGACCAGGAGGCGGGCGGTCGGCAACGCGGTCGACCAGATCACCGCCGAGGAGGTGCTCGAGAAGGCCCCGGCCACCGATCTGTCACAGCTCATCCAGAGCCGCTCGCCGGGGACGGTCGTTCTGCCGAGCTCGGGAACGGTCGGGACAGGGTCCGCGCTGCGCCTGCGCGGCATCAGCTCGCTGACCCAGGGCAACGAGCCCCTGATCTACGTCGATGGGGTCCGGGTCGACAACGATCCAGCCGCGGAGGTCTTCAGCGGCAATGCCTTCACGGTCGGCGGCCAGTCGCCTTCGCGACTCAACGACATCAACCCTGAGAACATCGAATCGATCGAGATCATCAAGGGGCCCGCCGCGGCGACCCTGTACGGCACCGAGGCCTCCTCCGGCGTGATCCAGATCATCACCAAGAAGGGACAGTCGGGCGAGACCCGCTGGAACGCCAAGGTCTCGGTCGGGACGACGGACCTCGACAACAACGACTTTCCCGCAAACTTCGGCGTCATCGCCCCAGAAAACTTCGACGCGATCCCGGACTCGCTCAGCCGGCGAATCAGCGTGGCCCGGACGCTGGAGGACGGCAGGCTTCTGATCTCCCAGAACCCGTTCGACTTCCTGGCCGAGACCGGCGTCTACCAGAGCTACTACCTGAGCGCGAGCGGCGGGGGCGACGACTTCACGTTCTTCACGTCGGGAGAGTACGCCGACGACGACGGACCGCTGCCGGCCAACTTCGCCAAGAAGCAGAGCTTTCGGGCCAACTTCCAGTGGACCCCGACTCCGGTTTTCGACCTGGGGGTGTCGACCGGCTACACGAACAACGACATCCGCCTGCCCAACAACGACAACAACATCTTCGGATTCTTCGGCAACATCTTCCTCGGGAACGTGACCCGTGTGAGGCCGGGTTTTCCGTTCGGTGAGCCGTTCACGCCGCTCGAGGACGTAAGCCTGATCGAATCGCGCTTCACCAACGACCGCTTCACCGGCAGCCTCTCGGCCAGCTTGCGGCCATGGTCGTGGTGGTCAAACCGTGTCATCGCGGGCCTCGACCTGAACGTCGAGGAGAACTTCCAGTTCATCCCCTTCGGCGCGGTGCAGAACCTGAACCCGCGCGGCCAGAAGGACAACGTCCGCCAGACCGTCGCCACAGTCAGCCTCGATTACAACAGCACGGCGACGTTCGACCTGACGCCGGACTACCAGAGCGCGACCTCGTTCGGGCTCCAGATCACCAACGACAACATCAACACGGTCGAGGCCTTCGGCCGCGACTTCCCCGCCCCCGGCGTCTCGACGGTTTCGGCCGGGGGGGTCACCGAGGGGTTCGAGACCCGAACGGAGGACTCGACGGTCGGCGTCTACTTCCAGGAACAGCTGGGCTGGCGGAACCGGTTGTTCCTGACCGGCGCGGTGCGGTTCGACGACAGCAGCGCGTTCGGGTCGGATTTCGACTACGAGACCTATCCCAAGGTCAGCGCCTCGTACGTCGTCAGCGACGCAGACTTCTTCCAGGTCCCGCTCGTGAACACGCTGAAGCTCCGCGCCGCCTACGGGTTCGCCGGCCGGGCGCCGGCGGCCTTCACGGCGTTCCGCGAGTTCGTGCCGACCGCCATCCGGGGCGGGATCCCGACCATCTCGCCGCTTCAGATCGGCAACCCCGATCTGGCGCCTGAGCGGAGCAGCGAGGTCGAGGTCGGTTTCGACGCCAGCCTGTGGGACGACCGGCTGGCCATGGTCCTGACCTACTACGACAAGGTGACCGAGGACGCGCTGATCGACAAAGTAGTTGCGCCGTCGCTCGGCTTTCCGAACCAGGGCGTGGCCCAGCTGGACAACATCGGCGAGATCCAGAACAGCGGCTGGGAGTTCGGCCTGAACGGGGTCCTCGTCGATACCGACGCGCTGGACTACAGCTTCACCCTGAGCCTTTCCACGAACGACAACGAGGTGACGAGCCTGGGAGGCGAAGCTCCCTTCCCGATCGGCTTCGCGCAGAGGATCGTCGAAGGCTACCCCGCCGACGGCTACTGGAGCCTCGTGCCGAGCGTCGACGCCGAGGGGAACGTGACCCTCTCGGACACGATGGAGTTCATCGGCCGCTCGCTGCCAGGGAACACCGGCGCCTTCGGCAGCACGGTGACCCTGTGGAACAACCTGTCCCTGTACGCGCTCTTGGACTGGAAGCGGGACTATCTGGTCGACAACAACACGCGCGTCTTCCGGTTCCAGTTCGGCAGCTCCCAGGAGCGCCGCGACCCGGCGCTGGCCGACAACATCGACACGAAGACCCTGATAGCGCTCTTCCAGGCCGGGCAGCCCTACCTCGAGGAGGGGGACTTCGTCAAGCTGCGCGAGATTTCGGCCACCTACACGCTCCCCACGTCCTGGTCGCAGGCGTTCCGGGCCTCGAGCGCCAGCGTCACGGTGGGCGGGCGGAACCTGCACACCTGGACCGACTATTCGGGGGTGGATCCGGAGGTCAACGTGTTCGGCCAGCCCGGGCTCTCGCGGAGCGACTTTCTGACCGTTCCGCAGGCGCGCCGTTTCCTGATGAGCCTGAACCTCAACTTCTAAGGGGGCGATGATGAAGAACTCACCGATTCTCCTCCGCCCCCTGGCCGGCGCGCTTGGCGCGCTCGTCCTGATGGTCGCGCTGGTGGCGTGCGAGGCCCTCTTGGAGGTCGAGAACCCCGGGAACGTCCCGGAGGAAGCGCTCGCCAACGAGGAAGCGATCCCGACCCTCGTCGACGGGGTCTATGGCGATCTCGTGAGGGGTTTTGACAACTTCGTCCTCAGGTCCGGGCTCTTCACCGACGAGTTCGTGCACAGCGGCTCGTTCCCCGACTTCAACGAGTTCGACGTGCGGGCAATCCTGACCAACAACCCCGGGCTCGACGACCTGTGGGAGGATGTGTCGGTCGCGCGCTTCACGGGCGACCGGGCGGCGACCCAGATCCGGGACCTGCTCGGAGCCGAGGCCGAGTCCAGCGGCTTCCTGGCCGCCGCCCTCGCGTACTCCGGCTACGCCCGCCTCCTGATCGCGGACAACTTCTGCCAGGGAACCTTCGACGCCGGGCCGCCGCTGACCTCGGAGGAGGTCTACCGACAGGCCGAGGCGCGCTTCACCGACGCCATCCAGGTCGCCACGGCGGCCGAGTCGGACAGCATCCTGAATCTGGCGCTGGTCGGCCGCGCGCGGGCCCGGCTCAACGTCGGGGACAACGCCGGCGCTCTCGCGGACGCCCAGCAGGTGCCGGCCGACTTCGTGTTCCTGGCCCAGTACGAGGAGACCTTCCAGGAGAACATCGTGTTCATCTTCACGATCTCGCGGCGTGAGGTGAGCGTCGACGAGCCGTTCCGCAACCTGGAGGACCCCCGAGTCCCGGTCTGCTTCGGGCCGGAGTGCCCGTTCTTCACGGAGGGGGAGTTCGGCCCCGACAACGAAACGCCGCTGTTCGTCCAGGAGAAGTACCTGGACCGGGGCGCCGACATACGCATCG